>JAEEKV010000308.1 GCA_016282595.1 Lachnospiraceae bacterium | reverse complement strand
CGCATAGCTATCACGGAAAGCATCTTGTTATCATCAACAAGGGCAAAACAAAGATGGAAGGAAAAGCGGAGCTGGTCTTTCATGACAGTATCGGAAAGGTGTTGGAGCTGGTGCGTGCTTAAAAAGAAGATTTATGGTGCCTGGCACCATGAACTGGAAAGAAGCATGATCTTAAGATACCGCAGGTTGCCATGGCATTTTGTGTGGCGAAGGGAATTGTGCCTGTTTGCGGTTGCAGAAAGCCTTATCAGGTTGATGACCTATATGCAGCAGCAAACGCTAAACTTACAGACAGTGAAATAAAGCTTCTTGAAAATGAAGCAGATAAGATAAATGTGAAAATCCTGGGTTCAGATATGTTCAGATTTGCAGTAAAGAAGAATCGTTGATGCAGACACCGTAAGCATATATTAAGCTTCCGGATGCTCCGAATCAGGTTCCGCTTGATATGTTTATGAAGTGAATAAAGAGGCAGAGCCGGTTGCATTTCAAGGCTTTGGGACTGCAGAAAAAGAAGAGAGCATACTAGCTAAGAGTGTTGGAGACCATATGGAAGAATTCGTTGTTGAAAAGATATATTTTGACATGGACGGTGTGCTTGCCGATTTTGAACGCGGTGTAAATGAAATATGCGGGTTAACACCTCCGTCTCAAAACGCCAAGCATCATAAGCCCGGAGAAGATGATGAAATGTGGGAAAAGATAAAGCAGGCGGAACACTTTTACGATGCTCTCGAATATATGCCCGGTGCGAAGAAACTGTTTGATGCCGTATATGAAAAATACGGCGATCAGTGCGAGATTCTGACGGGGATTCCCAAGCCAAGGCGCGGTGTGATATATGCTGCGGAAGATAAGATCAAATGGGTAAGGCGTCTTTTGTCGGAGAAGGTTAAGGTCAATATCGTGTTTCGGGAAGAAAAGCCGCAATACTGCACCGGCAAAGGCTGTGTTTTGATTGATGATATGGAAAAAAATATACGTGAATGGACCGAGATGGGCGGAACGGGGATTTTGAACATCAGTGCCGATGAGACGATGGAGCAGCTCATCAACATGGGAATTGTTGATAAGCTCGCGCAGGATTAGGAGTATTGATTGGAGCGTAGTTACAAAAATGGTAAATGAGAGCGTTAAGAACTGGCTATCCGAGAGAGGATTTGCCGAAAGACTGACTGAGCATGTGGCAACCATAGATACGGTAGAACATGCGGCACAGCAGATTGGATGCAGCGAGGCGGAGATTGCCAAAACGCTGTCCTTCATAGTGGAAGAGAAGCCTGTGATCATAGTTATGGCAGGGGATGGCCGGGTAAACAGTTCAAAGTTTAAGGCACAGTTTCATACAAAACCGCATATGATCCCCAGGGAACAGGTAGAGGAATTGACGGGATTTCAGCCCGGTGGCGTATGCCCTTTTGGTGTGCCGGCAGGGATCCCTATATGGCTGGATGTGTCCATGAAGAGATTTGGATATGTTCATCCTGCCGGGGGCAATGAGTTTACATCCGTGAAGCTGTCTCCGGATGAATTGGAAAAGGCCACGGATTGCATTGGCTGGTGCGATGTGTGTAAAGGATGGGAGGAGGTAACTGAAATATGATCAAGATTTTTGGCATGCCAACATGTCCTTATTGCGATTTTGTTCATGAACAGATCAAGGGGCGTGAAGATGAGTTTGAATACGTTAATATTGGCGAGAATATTCGCAGCATGAGCGCGTTTATGAAATTGAGAGATAAGAACCCGGCTTTCGATCACAGCAAGGAGATCGGAGATGTAGGGATTCCGGCCTTTGTATTTGAGGACGGAAGGATATCCCTGGATCCGGCAGATGCCGGCCTGATAGAGTATGGGACACCGGGGGCATGTTCAATAGAGGATCACAGAAGCGGAAAGAAAGGGTGTTAAAATCACCGTTTGTAGCTTTTTTGAGCGTCCCCTTGAAACATGCGATTGTAAGAAATCACCAAAAGTGCAGGAGGCGCAACGGTAGATGAGGAGGGGTAGAATGAAAGTACTGGTAGTATATTTCAGTGCAGAAGGAAGAACAGCGAAGGTAGCAAAGGACTTTGCCAGACACATTGAGGCTGATGTATTTGAGGTTAAACCACAGGATCCATATAGTGAAGCAGATATCAGGTGGACAAATCCATTGGCCCGTTGTAACAGGGAAAAAATTGGAAAAAAGGATGTCCCGGTTGAAGGAAGCATAGAGAATTTCTCAGACTATGATGTTATTTTTCTTGGATTTCCGATTTGGTATGGCGGAGCTCCGAACGTAGTCAATACTTTTTGCAAGGGATATGATTGGAGTGGGAAGAAGATCTATGCGTTTGCTACAAGTGGAGGAAGCGGAATAGGGAAGACTGCGGAAAAGCTTACGCCGTATGTATCAGGAGCATTGTCGGTAGAGGCAAAGCTGGTACAGTCAGCGGATGATCTGAATATGTGGTCGAAGGAAGTGCTTGCATGAATAATAGAAAACTGGGAAAACTGATCATAACCGGTATAGTTGCCGCGCTTTCTGCAATCAGTGGATATGTAGCTACAGAATTCATGAAATCAAAGAAGATGAATTAACACATATGAGACTATTTATTGCTATTCAATTTGATGAGAACATCCGGAATGCCCTGTCAGATTTCCAGGCTGATCTGAAGCGTAAGGGCGTGTCCGGCAATTACACCAAAAGAGAAAATCTGCATATCACGCTGGCCTTTATTGGTGATTATGGCAATCCGGATGAAGTGTTGGATGTGATGGAGCAGGTTGGTTTCGAGCCGATAGAAATCAGGTTAGATGGCGTGGGGAGTTTTGGGGAATTGTTCTGGGTAGGTCTGGCAGACAATCCACAGCTGGCCGGATACGTAAAGCGTTTAAGGCATGAGCTGGCCGAGAATGCCATACCATTTGATAAAAAGCGCTTTATGCCGCATATAACGCTGATCCGGAAGTATTCTTGCAGAGAAGGGAAGATTCCTGTATCCGCTCCGCCAAAGGGGCATATGAAGGCAACTAAGGTGTCCCTTATGCGGTCTGAACGAGGAAAGAATGGAATGATCTATGCAGAGATTGGTAGTGTGAACTGCTGATATCTGACATAGGGAGAGCATAACCGAGTATCGTTACATAAGGAGAAGGAAAGCGAAAATGAAATGTGAAAAATGCGGATCTGATAATGTGATTGAAGGAAAACTCTCAACTGGTATGGGCGGGCTAGTTTTTACAACAAAGGAGGCACAGCCAAAACTTCCGCTGACAAAGTCGTATTCAACCTTGATTGCTTGCGGATGTTTGGATTGCGGAGCGGTGTTTGATATTCGCATGGAAAATCCCGGTGCTGTATCCAAGCTGTGAGCGGGATAAGAAAGAAGAGAGGATACTATGAGCACAGAAAAATCTTTGTTTGAATGTATCAGGGGAAATCTTACAGAGTCAGGTATACTGCCGGAAGCATTTAGTCTGCCATCAGATGAGGAAGAGGGTAAGGCAAGATTTGCTGACGGAGCAATGGATGGGATATCCATCTATCATATGGGATTTTCACCTCTTGGCGATGCCGATAATGAGGAGCTTGGGAGGCTCGTTCGACTTGCCGCTGATGGTAAGACAAAAGAGGCAGAAAGCGGATTTGAGGTATTTTGCAGGTCCAACAGAGCTGTTAAGATCATAGATGCCCTGCAAGGTTTTATCATGGATCATAGAGAGGAGCTTTCTCCCGGCAATATGCATGCTTTTGCAGCGGAAATGTTGTTTCAGTCTGCACATAAGGAATGTGTGAAGATTGGCATGAGCATTTTGGAGCTGTTTAATACATATGAGGACGAAGAGATAGCAAACGCAATCAGAATGATTGGCATATCTGACGAATTTACGATTTTCGCTGTTTTTCTGATGCGCGGCTGGCCTGACGGGAATAAGGAAATATTGGAGCTGGCAAAGAAGGTCAGAGGCTGGGGGAGGATCCATTGCGTAGACTTTATTGAGCCGGAAAGCGACGAGATCAGGAAGTGGCTGCTGTTTAACGGTGTAGATAATGATATTGTTCCTGCGTATTCCGGCTACAGAGTATATGAAAAGGCAGGTATAAACGGCCTGCTTGATGAGGAAGGATTATCAGATCAGGAAATAAGAGCGATACTGTCTGTGATCTCGGCTATGCTCGATGAAGGACCGGTGAGTGGGATATCAAATCTGGATGAGCCGGATAAGTTTCTTGAAAAGGCAATGGAAAAAGCAGAAAGTGGTTATGACCTTGATGAAACGGCCTTGTCTGATCTGGATCAGATAAGGGAATGGCTTCAACAGAATTCATGAAGACAAAGAAAACGAATTAGCGCATATGAGATTATTTATTGCTATTCAATTTGATGAGAACATACGGAATGCTTTATTAGATTTTCAGGAAGATCTGAAACATAAAGGCGTGTCAGGCAACTACACCAGAAGAGAAAATCTGCACATCACACTTGCTTTTATTGGTGATTATGGCAATCCGGATGAAGTGTTGGATGTGATGGAGCAGGTTGATTTTGAGCCGATAGATATCAGGTTAGATGGCGTGGGAAGCTTTGGGGAATTGTTCTGGGTAGGTCTGGCAGACAATCCACAGCTGGACGGATACGTAAAGCGTTTAAGGCATTCGCTTGCCGGGAATGCCATACCGTTTGATAAAAAGCACTTTATGCCGCATATAACGCTGATCCGGAAGTATTCTTGCAGAGAAGGGAAGATTCCTGTATCCGCTCCGCCAAAGGGGCATATGAAGGCAACTACGGTGTCCCTTATGCGGTCTGAACGAGGGAAGAACGGAATGATCTATACAGAGATTGGTAGTGTGATCTGCGGATAGGCGGCATAGGGAGAGTGTAACCGGGTAACGCTATATAAGGAAGAGGAAAATGTAGATGAAATGTGAAAAATGCGGATCAGAAAATGTGATTGAAGGTAAGCTTTCGACCGGTATGGGTGGTCTTGTATTTACAACCAAGGAGGCACAACCAAAGCTACCGCTGACAAAAGCCTATTCAACTTTGATTGCAAACGGATGCTTAGATTGTGGAGCGATAATTGATGTACGCATGGAAAATCCGGGTGCGATTCCGGTATCTTCGGATACTTGATAGTATCGAAAATGGATTTTGTAATTTTCAAATTTGAAATTTTTTAAATTTCCTGTTGACAATGATATAGGAGTGTGGTAATCTGCTTTACGAGAGAAGTGCCTGTCTCTCTGTTTCTGCTACAAAAAATCGGAGCCGAGAGGTTCCGGATGATTTGTAGAAGCGAAAGCAGAGAGATGGGCATTTTTCATAAAACGAGTTTAAAGATAGTGAGGACACGATCAAAAATGAGAACGCAGCTGACGAATAAACAAAATAGTTTATTGAAAGCATATTCCACGAATATGTTTATTCAGCTGCGCCCGTATTTTACCGCGCCCTCAGAAGATCACTATGATCATATTGCGATATTGGCACAGCTCGAAAAGGCAGAACGATTGCGATGTTAGGGATATTAAGCGCTATTTTCAAATATCCAAACCACGCGATCGTCTGTAGGCAAAAACCGACAGACGATTTTTTTATGCGCGATAAGTCCGGAAAGTTCATACCATGCTTGCATGGGTATGAATTTGACGGACAACGCGACAATCGAGCAAAGCTCGATTTACATATGGGTAGGTCGCCAAATGGCTTGGCACGCGGCTGTTAACCGCGCAGCGCACGGAGGATTCCGTCATGTGGGTTCGAATCCCATCCTGCCCTCTATGATCCTACAGACAGGCACTTATGGATCAGAGAATAACAAGAAAGAGGAAAAGAGACATGATAGTTCGATTTAGGACCATCCGATAAGGGTGGTTAGCTTAAAGGGTGAGAGCGCCGGATTGAAGCTCCGGAGAGATCTGTTCG
>JAEEKV010000034.1 GCA_016282595.1 Lachnospiraceae bacterium | reverse complement strand
CCCTTCTTATGAAGCTCCAGAATCTTTTCGTTGTTGTTCAAACTTCCCATACCGCCTGTATTAAACTGAAGGGCGATATCGGACTGCTTCTCTTTCTTCTTTTTCGCAGAGCTCTTGGACTTGGATTCTTTCTCTTTTTCCTTATCCTTTTTCTTATCTGCCTGCTTCTCTTCTTTATTCTGCTCTTTTTTCTTCTCAGGCTTCTTATCGCCTTTTTCACGGATCAGCGCATCTGCAGCATCTTTATCCACCGCCTTCGGTCCCTTGCCGGAAAGATCCCCCGCTGCCACAACCGCGCCAATGTCCTCCTGCAGCTTGTCAAAGGCTTCCTTCCTTGCGCTTACAGGCTCCTCGGATGCCGCATCGTTTTCCATGCCTACTGCACTCTTATCATCCGATGCCGCATCATTTTCCATTCCCACTGCGCTTGTATCGGAAGCAGCTGCATCATTCTCAAGGCCAACAGCCCCCGTATCCGAGGCTGCTGTATGGTTTTCAAGGCCGATGGTTCCTGCTGCCATCGATGCATCCTGATTCTCCAAACCGATGCCACCGATTTCGGAGGATGCGTGGTCATTCTCCATTCCCACAAAACTCTCAGATGCAGAAGCTGCTGCATTCTCTAATCCGATGGCGCTCCTCTCCGCAGAAGCTGCTTCATTCTCCAGACCCAGAGCACCCTCAATGGCAGATGCGAACTCGTTTTGATTCTCTATGTCTGCAAACAGGATTGCTGCCAAAGCAGCATCCATGGCTGCCTCCTGATCAGAAGGTGGCTTCATGCCATTTTTCTTCGACTCTGCTTTTTTCTCTTTTTCTGCTTCCTTCTCAGCCTGATCGTCAGAGGCGCTCTTATCAACGCCCTCCTTCTCATCAAATTCCTCAGCCCCTAAGATTGCATCAATCTCTTCATCAAGGCTCTTTTTACTTCCCGCTTTCTCATCTTCGCTTGCATTCAATACAGTATCCTCGGAGAATTCCACATCTTCTTCCGCAGATACTATCTCTTTCTCATCTGCACCTTCGATCTTTTCGGAAACTTCCTCTTCTGTCAGTGCGACCTGATCCGCATCAACCTTTTTCTCTTCCGATTCAGCATCTACGAGACCATTTTCTTTCTCTTGCTCTTCTTCGATCTCCTGCTCATCTGCCTCTTCTATCTCTTCTGCTTCGAACTCTTCTTCCTGAGCAATTTCCTCTTCCAAATCGGCGTCAACAGAAGCATCTTCCTCATCCCCGCTGCCATAAACATGCTCGGTTTCCTCATCTACCTCTTCCAGCTTCTTCAGCTGCATAGGCTGGAAGGAGGCTCTGATATCCTCCACCGTGGGATTGTGTTCTTCCTGCTGCTCCTCATGCTGCTTGAAAAACTCTCTTGCAGCCGCACTGTGGTAATCCACCCAACCGTCATCTGCAGAGGGCATCTCCTCATCTGCTGCAGATAAGATCTCCTCTCCATCCACATCTGAAATCTCGCCGTCAACTTCAGAATCTCCGGTTTTCTTCTGCAGTTTGGAAGAATTCTTTTTTGCTTCCTCAGACGCAGAAAGAAGCGCATCCTCTGCCACTCTGGCCTCTTTGACACTGGCACTGACGCGGGATGCCGCCTCCTTAAGATCCTCATGCTTATTATTGAGCATATCGTAAAGGAACATCACTTCCTCATGGGATTTGTGAATATCCTCCATCACCGAGTCGGAATACTCGGATACTGCCGAGATCTTCTCATTGGTGATACGTTCTAAAGCACGCTCTGTTTTTTCCACCGAGTAGGTGCTGGTTTCCTCTATGATCTCGGATACCTGCTCCTTGACTCCTTTCATTTCCTTCTGGATCAGATCGTCGATCTGTTTTTTGGTGATCTCAGGATCTACCTGCTCAAGTTCCGATCCCATCTCGGGCATAATGAAACTGACGATAAACACGATCGCCCCTGCTATCAACAACACAATTTCCAATGCGGTAATACTCATAATCTATCCTTTCAAACTCAGGCCTTAAATTCAAAATGTGATGTGGTTTTTTTGATCACACGGCCCTCTACGGGAATCTCCTGATCCTTGTTCCCGCCCTGATTCTGTCTTCTTCTGGCTCCGCCGTCTCCGGCGTATTCGTTTTTCCCCTGCTCGGAAGCACTGCTGTCCTGGCTCTGGGTCTCAATATCCCCTGCTTTTTGGATTGTCAAGGCGTTGTCCTCGGCCCGCTTGTCACCATTTACCGAGTAAGCCGCCTGATCCACCAGCGCTTTGTTGTCCTCATTAAGCTTTTGGGAAAACACCTCTTGTGATCTGGTCATAGCCAGATTATAATCGATGGCTCCGATCTGCATACACACCCCTCCTTGGGTCAGGTTTAATAGGTCGTTGCTCTGATATCGCCCCTGTCATAGTGGAACTTGCAATAGGATGCTTCCTTCTTCAGGGTGACGGAATCCTCTCCGATCACGATCTTGGTTCCCGGATATGCGGTATCCCGCACTCTCACCCAGCAATCCTCTTTTTCATGCATCAGTTCCTCGATCTCTATGATCTCATAATCGTCCTCTTCCATCTTTTCATCGATCTGCTTGGCAGCCTGCATCAGCGTCTGCACATACTGCATCTGCTCCGGCGGAAGCTTGACGCCGGATTTGATCTTTTCTGCCGCGCCTGTCAGAGTGGTCTGGATGACGCCCCGTTTTTTTTGCATCTCCAGCATTTCCTTCTGCAGCGCATGGTATCTTGCCTTCATGGCGGGATCTACCCCCACCTCCACAACGGTGTCCGCTCCCATGGAGGAGCCTAAGATCCTGCAGGAAACCTGGGTGGTGGCACGCACCATACCGCCGGCGATAAAGCCCTTCTTGCCGTCCACCTTAACTTCATTCTTGGCACTGACCTTGCTGTGCATGATGGAATCGGTCTCCACATAGGTTCCGGCCTCCACCTCTGCATTCTCGATAAACTTGGCCACCACGCTGCCGCCGGCCACCAGTTTCCCGCGGTTCATGCCGTTGACGCCCATGGCGATGATGATATCGCCGCCTGCTGTCAGATTGGCGCCTTCCACAACGCCTCTTACCTCAATATTTCCGGTGGCAGTGACGGAAAACCCCGTCTGCACATTGCCCCCTACTACAACGGAACCTTCGGCGTTGATATTACCGGTGGCGGTTCCCACATTTTCCACTTCATAGACATCCGAAACAAAGACCTTGCCGGTGGCCAGCATCACATGTCCGTTGATCTCGCTGCGAAGCTCCGTCTTGTCCTCGGAAATGGCGATCTTGCGGCCGTACTTTAAGTTGAGATGCTTGACCTGTCTGGGCTTGTCGATATCCCCGTACACCGTATAGCCCGCATCCCCACGATCCTCGGGATGGAGCTTTGCCAAAAGGTCTCCGGCCTTGCAATGGTTGATGGTATTTAAATTGAAAAAGTCAACCGAGCCGTCTTCCTTTCTCTCGGGTCTGGCCGTTAAATCCGTATTGAAAAAATACTCGATCCAGGCATCGCTTCCCTGTCTGGCCGGCTTGCCCCTTGCGATCACAATGTCCTTGCAGTATTCCCTGTTCTGAATGAAGGCCTCCACAGCTGCCTCATCCACGCCCATCTTGATCCGCTGGTAGGCAAGATCCTTGATGATCTCGTCCTTTCCCATCACGGCTCCGCCGGTGCTGGGTGCATAAAACCTGGCTGTTGCCATCATCTTATCCGCAGAAACAGAAAGGATCATCATCTCCTGCTCCGCATATACAGGCGTAGGCATCAGCGGTACAAACACCGGGCTTGTGGACATGGACTGGATCCCTGCATAGATCGCCTTTACATCAAACTGGGTGATACGTTTTAACTGCAGGTAATTGGTGATCTCATTGATATCCAGTCCGGCTCCGCCATCCGTCGGCGGTATCAGTTCAAGTGCCGTCCCCCCCTGGGAGATGTTCAGTCTGAAATAAGCATTCATCGCATTCCCTCTCATTTGAATCTGTCATTACGTTTTTGCAAAATACCCCTAAGCACGATTATGCAAAATCCCCATGTAACTACCCATCTTGGTCTTCATTTTCGCCAGCGCCCTGGTATGCAGCTGGGATACCCGGGATTCGGATACCTCCAAAACAGCGCTGATCTCCTTTAAGGTCATATCCTCGTAGTAGTACAGGGTGATGACCGTCTTTTCCTTATCTGTCAAAAGCTCTAATGCCTTGATGAGCATCTGCTTTAGTTCTTCCTGCTCCAACACCTTTTCCGGCTGACGGAAATCCTCCGATACCCTGCTGACATGGTCATTGGAGATATCGCTTCCCGTTTCAAGGTACTCGTTCAGGGAAACAACGCCGGTGATCTTCATCTGGGATTGCCACTCCAGATATTCCTCTCCGCTGATCCCAAGACCTGCGGCGATCTCCTCTTCGGTGGCCTCTCTTCCCTTTTCCGCCTGGACATCATTCATCACCTTGTCGATCTGCTTCTGTCTCTGGCGAATGGTCCTGGGGATCCAGTCCATCTTCCGGATCTGGTCCAAAATGGCTCCCCGGATCCGAAGACTGGCGTAGGTTTCGAACTTGACCTCCTTGAAGGCGTCGAACTTGTCGATGGCATCGATCAGGCCAAAGATCCCATAGCCGCAGAGGTCATCGAACTCCACGTTATTGCCCAGATACATATTCAGTCTGCCTGCCACCAGCTTTACCAGCGGGGCATACTCTAAGATCAGTTTTTCACGAAGATCATCCCGTTTTGTCCTCGCGTAGTCGATCCAAAGCCTTTTTCTAGCGGCCTCGTCCATGT
>JAEEKV010000307.1 GCA_016282595.1 Lachnospiraceae bacterium | reverse complement strand
TGATCTTAAGGGTTGCCATCGCAGTATCGCAGGTGGTATCTTCCGGTTTCACCCTTACATAAGCGGTGGGATTTCCGCCAAATGTCGGTTTGAATGACTTTAATACTGTAACCGAATTGTCGCTGTTTAGTTTAAGTCTGTCCGTATAATCGCCCAGGCTGATCGTATAGTTTTTGTTTTGGGCCGTTGAGGGTGATATAGTTGGCACGATAGAATCTGTTGACTGACCTACATAAAGTGAAACCTCGGTTTGAGGAAGGCTTACTTCTCTTACGAAAGAGCCGGCAGGGACCAGTTCATATAATGTTCCTTCTTCAAAATATGGTATATCATTATAAGATATCCAAAAGAAACCCGAGTCCGTACTGGATGTTCCATAACTGTTCTTGCAAAGCCATGCGCCATTTTTTGACTGTTTATTGGTAAATGCAGTTCCAGAGAAATTGTCATCCCATCCAACCACTTCTACCTCGTGCCCCCAACCATTTGCATTGCTGACAGCACTATCTTTTTTTGTGTTAATATTTTTATTCGATGTATAGGAACTATTAATCGTAACTTGCATTCCACCATAAGTATTTATTATGTTTTTAAGTTCTTCCGAAGAATTAATTGTTTTAGAAATACATTTTTTGCAAGTGTATGTTCCTTCCATATTTTCAATGTTATTAGGAATATTGATAGTGTAATTACCACAATGGGTTGTTAAGTTTGGTGTTGGCATAGCAGATTCCGGTATGCCACATATTTTTAATTTATTTTGCAACAAATAGTTAAAAGGAGGTAGATAATAAAGGTCTTTTACTTCCTCTTCTGTCATTGTATAGCCTGTTACATATTGGCTTGTCCCCAATATTCCAAAATAAATTTCTGAAAGATCTATATTGTTATTCGAATACCCTTTTTTTATGATGTATGATTCCATAGTTGAAATTGCGGCAAATACACTGCAACATTGAGAATCACCTTGATTTTTAACAGATGTAACCGCATTATAGTCTCTTGGATCGTATGACGCAGGATAGCCGCTTCCGGATTCAGCGCTTAATTCTTCTTCATCATCTTGAACATAAAAAATATTATCTTCTTCCTCTTTGTTTTTGTCTTTTTCCTTTTCTTCACTATAGAACGAATCAATATATGGCAGCAGTTCTTCTACAACATCCCCTGGCTTATCCTCTAAATCCGGATCTGTTTCATCTTCAACGGCCCCGATTTTAAAATGGGCATCATTTTTATCTGTTTTTTCCGTTTCTTCCGGAAGTTCTTCCGATATGTCTGTGATTGTAATAGTCTCTTCTGAATTTATGGCAAAATGCTCATCCTCATCCGCATAAACATTGAAGGATACCGAGGTTGTGAGCAATGAAATACATATGATTGTTGCGAGTAATCTTTTTATCTTCATACTCATTTACCTCCTCTTTTTCTGCGTAGATATACTCCGCTTTCGACTGCACGATCATTCCCGGTTGCTCCGATACGCCTGTCTGCCGTATGTCAACATCTTGCTGTACCAGCACGCTGTTGACTCTCGCGGTGCTCCTCAAATACTATGTGCTTGACTCGCTACTCGCGGAAGTCGCACCGGGAACAATCGCCTCCGCCGAGCGCTCACCTAAGTTACCTACTTCACCGTGATCCTGCAGGATGCGCAGATTCCGTTCTGGGCGTAGGCATAAATCGTGCAGGTGCCCTTGCTCTTTGCCTCTACTTTGATGGCGTTGCCCTTTCCGGTCACTTCAGCGATGGCCGGATCGCTGCTTTCCCAGGCGATGGCGCGGTGCAGACTCACCTTCCGTTTGGCCTTCAGCGCTGCCTTCAGTTTTTTGGTCTTGCCAACCTGCAGGCTCAGTTTCTTTTTGTTAAGGGTTACCTTGGTGTTGTTGCCGCGCTTGCCGCCATTGGTCGTCACATGTATGGTCTTGGACATTGTCAGGGTCTGTTCCCCTTTGACTGCCAGGACGATGTATTTGTAGTAGGTGCCCTTTTTCAGTTTTTTCTGTGTATAGGCAGTCTTTGTGACGGTAGTAAGTTTCTTAAAATGGTTCTTCTTTCCGCACTTTGCACCGTAAATGATATACTGTGTAGCTCCCGGGACCTTCTTCCACGTCAGTTTAATGCTCTTTGCAGACTTTGAAGTCCCCTTTGCCTGCAGGAGTGAAAATGCTGCTCCCTCGAGATCCTTTTCACTTCCGGAGGCTGTAATGGTTTCCTCTACTGTGGTGACCGGTTTTCCTGCCACGGTGGTTTCGCCCGGGGAGGTCTGTCCATTGTCCGGGTCAGGATCATCCGTGCCAGGTGTCGGCGTCGGAGTAGGCTGTGTTGTGGTAACATCCTGATCCCCGGGGTTGATCGTAAAGTAGACATACACCTGTCTCATCTGTCCGGTCTTGAAGACGGAAGTATCCAGGATCGTCCTGCATTCCGGCTCTACGACCTCCATATTATCGGAAAAGTACAGCTTACCTCCTGCAGCATTCCGGTATTTCGAATCCCCTACAAGCCATACGCTCGCCCGATAGGTCTGCCCTTCCTCATAGGTTGTAAACGCTTCCTCAGATTTATCATTTGTTATGATGTCGTCTTCTATTGTAGCGGGATCCGTGATGTGAACCACGCTGTCCCCTCCGCACAATACGCCATCTGTCAGGATGCTGTAGGAAAGATTCGTTATGATATCCTCTGTCTGGTCCTTCGGGCTTCCGGGCATCGGCTGATCCAGGGTAAAGGTTATGCGATTCAGGTAATCATCCTTTGGATCGATCAGTTTTCCGGTAGAAGCCAGCTCCAGATCGATATAATCTTCCTTCTTCTTCCCTTCGGAAACCGGAAGCTTACCATAATCAGATGCCGACAGAATCTGCAGTCCTTTTGCAATGGAAAAAATTTCCCTGTCGCAATCGCTTGCACCGTAATACTCGATCCCGTTCACCGTGATCACATAGGCATTCTTATCGATATTATAATACAGGCATGAGGGTCCTTCTTCCATCCATCCGGGATATCCCACTCCCTGTTTGGGGTAGATCCTGATCACAGGATAATACTCCTGCTCGCCGGCAAAAAGCTCTCCCGATTCACAAGGAGCATTGGTCCAACTGTTTTTCTTATACCAGATCAGCTCCGCAGTAAAATCTTCAGAAGTCGGCACAGAAAGTTCTCCCTGCACTACGGCATTTCCCACCTTAGCCTCCAGCCACTGCTGTGGTACTGTGACAGAATACCGATTCCTTGGTGTCAGAACTGTCGTACTGCCCGCAGCCACTCCCTTTACTCCCTGGGTTGTCCAGGAAACCGTGGCACAACCGGGTTTGCTGCCGCTGATCAGGCAGGATCCGTCATTATAACTCATATTCAGATCTGCGATCTCTGTGTCGGAGCTTGTAAAATTGATCGTATTGTGAAAACGTGCATTCTCCGGAGTTGCTTCCAAAGAGAGCTTTGCCAATGCATCCTGCTCGGGAATTACGATAAAGCTGTCCGTAACATCATAGGAGATATACTTGTCTCCAAATGCGGACGGAGATAACAGGTCATGTGAGAGAATCTTCATCCCGCCCACACTGTGCTGCACACTGACTGCTATCACTTTTGTCTGAACTGAGCGGTTATTCTTGTTATCAATGACCTTACAATAGACTCTATAAATCCCTTCCACAAGCCCCGTAGCCTCAAGAGGATGGCCTGCGTATCCTGCTATTTCTGCCAAAGAATGCTTGTCCGTTTTCTCGGAGACATTATCAACACTCAATCTGTGGAAATATGAAGCTGAGCCATCTGCAGGATAACAATTGTAACACCATTTGTAGGACAGATTGTTCCCCCAATCAGACCCACTTGTCGTAGCGGTAAACAAGGGCGTAGGATCCTCATTATCCGTGATCGTGCAGCTGGTTTTATCCGCCGCTAAGCTTGCTGACCGGTTTGACTCCTTTACTCCAATGATGACCTGCTGCGGGCTGATATACTTCTGTCCGTCTATGGTATATCCCAGACTGTACCAGGAGGTGTCCGCACTGCTATTCAAAGTTACCTCCCTGGTTTTGCTGCTTCCCACAGCCCCGTTCTCATTATCATCCCTGGTCCAATACAGGCCTTCCACATTATCTGCGATCACACTGATCCTTACAGTTTTATCCGTAGCCGATTCGTTAAACATGATGGCATCCCCTTCTCCGGGAGCAGGATCAGTTGTAAAATACGGAAAATGAACCGCTGTTGTTTCCGCGTGTTTTTCGCAGATCAATTCTTCGTCTTTATACAGGCGAAGATCGTATTCCAATCTGTTTGTACCGCACCTTGCATTGCTCACCGTCCAGTCTTCCAAAAGATTGGAGGAATTGAAGGTCTTTGTTTTTCTTGTGCCATCGGTTCCGTCATAAGACAACGTTACTTCATATTCATCCATGATGCCCTTGGACTTCAGCAGGTTCAGATTGCCCTGCCCCCCGAATCCTGCCGGTATGATCGCAAAATCACACCTCTGTTTCGCTTTGTTGGGCCTGTTCTGATATTTCAGATCGATGTCACCTCTCCACCAGGTGTCGTCAGTGCCAACAATATGAATCTTCACTTTCTTCTGTATTGGCTCAATCTTTCGCTCGTAGCTTCTGGCATTCTTCCAGCTTTCCTTTGCTTTGAGGATCACATAATAATTCCGATTGATCTTCAGATCCGCCAGAGCCTCTGTGGGAATGGTGTCAAGATCCACCATGCAGGTGTTGTCAAAGTATCCCTGTTCATCCACTTTGCCGTTCACCTTTGCGGGAAAATCCGTCAAGGTATCATTCACGCCCTTGCGTGCATCCGGCGATGTGGCAATGGTAACCGTATACTGAGGAAACTCATGCTTTTCGAAGGTGTCAATGCTTCGTGGCATAGGAAAATAAGGCTTTTCATGAATACCGAGAGCGAGCTGTTTTTTCTTATCCCAGTCAAAGGCCTTCTCTGCCGTATCCGTATAGATGACCGGCGCCGGATCATAGGCGGTTTCGTAAACCAGATCGCCTTTGCTGTCCTTCGGACTCACTGTCACACAGGCAGAGGTATTATCTGCGTCTCCCTTTTCACAGGCAGAGTCACTCATCAGTTTCCCCTTGAGATAGAAATTTGTCACCTCTCTGCCCGCCGCAGTGGCCCGGGCCGGGATACCGATCTTGCCTGAGTGACTGATAAACCCCCAGGATTCCCTTCCGAAACCTCCTCCCGAATACCCCAAGTCCATGCTTTCAGAGGCAATTTTATGATCAAACTTATGGGTTTCAAAGGCACCTCCGAATATCCTTACCTCTACATTTTTCGTCAGGCTGAGTACATCAGCATCGCCTTTTCCCCAGAATTCACCATCATATACTGTCAAAGCCCCACCCGTCGCCAGAATGGCTGCTGTTCTGCTCCTGTTGTTCCTGTCAACATAGGGATCCCCATAAATATACCCTCTTCCTTGAACGGTGCCGCCATTAATGGTCACCGTTCCTCTGTACATCACAACAGCCGCTCCGTTGATCTGACGCCAGTAATATTTCGCATCCGCAGCTGACCAATATTTTTGGGATCTTCCGGCCTCCATCGCTCCCCCGTTCAGGGTAAACGAACCTCCGTTTACCTCTACAAGATTTCTGACCGACTTATAATAGCCCGAATCATCAACCTCTGCCAGAAGTCCATCATAGTGAACCCGGCCTCCGCCCAGTGTGTCATTGATCACCAGCTCAGAGCCGTCATTTACCAAAAACAGGCACAGCGGAACGGAAGCATTTACGTCCTGATGGTTACAGGAAATGGAAATGCTGTTCCCCAGCAGTTCCAACACCTTTGTACCTTTTCCAAGGGTACACCAGTACTTTGTCCATTCTATTTTGGCATTAAGGTTTACACTCACTATAATTTTGAAGTTTCCATCCCGGCTCATGTAATTTTGCAGATCCTTTGCCGTGTACACATAATAGGTTGCATCGATCGAAGGATCCGCTGCCTGGGTGCTCGTTTGGCCATG
>JAEEKV010000306.1 GCA_016282595.1 Lachnospiraceae bacterium | reverse complement strand
TAGACCTGCTGCCCTTTGATCTCCACCACCACATTCAGATTTCCGGCATTTGTCAAGGATGCATTCGCATTTTTGTTAAAGAGCCAAAATCCAAGAGCGCACAGTAAGATCCCAAAAACCAAAATTGACAGCGCCAGACGTTTTTGTTTTTCACTTTTCTCTTTCATAAACGCCTCCGCTGTCAATTTCAGTTCTTTCTTAGTTTCTCAGGGCCTCAGTTGTATCCCATCCAGCTTTTACTCAGGCCTCTTCCGTCTTTAAATTCGCTGTTTTCTCTGCAGCTGTCACACTCTTGTGTGTTCCCTTGATAATGGGTGACAGACGCTTATACACCAGGAAGGTGATCGCCACATCGATCAGGCCCTTTACGATGGTGAAGGGACAGTTGAATACCACCAGACACTGGAGCAACGTATTCACCTTCGGATTGATCGCCTGATAAGCTCCGATGATAGCTTCCATGGGCATAAAATTAGTATAAAACGGATAGGTGATAAAGTAGTTTGCCGGAATGGAAATAATACCCATCACAAGGGCTCCTACCAAAGATCCGATCAGAGCACCCTTTCTGTCCTTTTTCTTATGATACACCAAACCAGCCACAAACACAAAGGCTGCGCCAAGCATGAAGTTTGCAAGTTCGCCAACGCCGCCTGTGCTGGTCTTCAAAAGATGGATCAGGTTTTTCACAAGGCAAATGAGAACGCCTTCCACAGGTCCCATTGCAAAGGCTCCGATCAGAGCCGGAAGCTCAGAGACATCCATCTTGATGAAGGACGGCATAAAAGGCACCGTGAACTCCACGAACATCAGGATGAAAGCGACTGCGGACAGCATGCCCACCATTGCCAGGTTACGTACTTTTGATTGTTTCATAAAACGCCTCCGTTTCCGGTATCCTTCTTCAAATCTCCTGCAAAAGAAAACTCCGAAGCAAACTTCGGAGTTAATTCACAAGGAAAGGATACGCAAAAACAAGGCTTTGCGTTTTCTTCTCTCATCCAGACTTTACTGTCGGTCCCGGAATCACACCGGATCATGATCGGCCAGTGGCCGTATCTCGCGGACTTTACCGCCGGTAGGGAATTGCACCCGTCCCCGAAGAACGATACCATTTATTTAGTTTATTTACTGATTGCTCAGCCACTTGGTAATATACACCTCTGTCTGCAATTCGTCAAGAAGATTTGTCTCACTTCCCCTTTTTCATCTTCCGGAACTTAAACACAATCTTCCTTGCCTTGGCCGCCTTCAGTTTTTTCCCGGCCTTTACAAACTTCTTCCGGGCCGCCTTTTTGGTCTTTCCTTCACAGATCACAATCACCTTGGTTTTCTTTTTCAGTCCGGTAAAGGCTTTTTTATTGATCTTCTTCAAGGCCCCGGCCTTTACTCTGATCTCTTTAAGTCCCTTATCCCGGTAAAATGCCTTTGCATCAATGGACAGATTATTCATCCTGGATAGATCAATCTTTCTGATCTTCTTTTGACCTGCAAAAGCGCGTGCTTTGATCTTTGTGACCTGATAAACGATTCCGTTCTCCGCCGAGATGGTATTCGGCATTACGATCTTTTTGGGAATTTGCTTCCCTCGCAGGCCCTTCAGAGCCACCTGAGGGACGTTTTTTGCATCACCTTTTTTGATCACTTCAAAGATCATATAGCCCAGGTTTTTATCCACTGAAAAAACTTCCGTTCCCATTGCTGCTTCCTGTGCAGCTTCAGAGCCGCCTTTTGGTACAACTTCCCTGCCGTCCCCTAATCCGTCCTTCCCGTCTGAAACGGGATCTTTTTCAGGGTCATCCTGTCCCTGGGATGTGCCTTCCTCTTTTCCGGGTGCTACCCAGATGGCGCACTTCATTTTCTTACCAAGAAACGAGAACACCACATCAGTATCCGCATCTGTAAGCTTATGGGTAGCTGCAGGCTCTCCGCTTATGGTGATTTCAAACAGTGACGGATCCAATGTGATCACCGAACTTGAATTCACGCCTCTGTAGGATCCTTTTACTTCAAGTCCGGTGGCGTCAAACAATTCTCCCGCCTGATAATCTCTTTTTTCCGGATACTTTAAAAAGGAAAGAGACCGTAATTGCATGTAATAATAATATAAAGTCGAAGTGCCGGTCTGATTTGTTATCTGATATTCGACACGAATATCAAATGGCCGGTCAATCTTATCCGTGAAAAGAACCGGATAACCGACGGCAATATCCTGGGTATTATAATATGCATTTCCCATAACAGGGTGTTCTTTATCAACCGTGATAAACTCATCACAGGGATAATCCACATCTTCAACTTCATAGGTGGGACAGATCTTTACACTGCTTAGATCAATCCCGTAGGGCTTGGTACCTGTGTTATCATAATCTGCAATAAGGTATAAAGGATTCGGCGTTACCCCCTCATATACAACACCGAGATGCTCCACAAAAGGATCCCGGGGTTCTCCGTAGCCGGGCACATTGGATGTGGTACTGAATATCACATCCGATTTCACCATATCACAGATTATGATCAGCTTTTCTCCGTTATAGAGCGCAATGCTTCCTTCCCGGGCAGATTTCAGCTTTAAATATTCTACACCGTCTGCCAAAACAACCTCAGTCGTCACATCATCATAAGATGTCAGGATCGTTCCGCCCGTGCGTATCTCTCCTTCTTTTAAGATGTATTCCCGGGTTTCGGGATCATACCTTTTAAGCTGTTCATCATCCGAAAGCTCATAATAGAACCGGAAAGCAGACAGCTCCTCCCCCTTCAGGATATGAAATCCCGTCTGATCCGTCCTCCCGAGACTGACCAGATAATCCCTGTGCAGCATCCAGTAATTATGATTTATGTTTGCCGCTGTCTTATAAGACGTACTATCTTCCGTCCTGTAATACCAGTTATTCTTCTCATAGACATTCACATAGACCAACAGATTATACAGGTGGAATTTATCAAAAATCAGTCTCACCCATTTATAATCATCAACCTCCGTCAGTTTCAGGGTAAGCTTATACCATCCTTCCTTTCCTTCCACAGGTGCAAACTCCGCGTAATTTGAGGCATCCCCCTCCATGGTATAATCCGATTTGATCTGATCTCTTCCAACTTCTCCTTTATAAAACGCATACTTACTGTATACATAAACCGTCCGGGTCTCTTCCGTACCCTTCATATGATCGATATACAGCTTCGTTACGCCGCCCTTGCATCCCTTCGCAAGATTTGCAGACGTGGTTCCGCCTTCCATGCTTTCATAGAATCCCGGCTCATTAAAATAGGCCTTTACAAGGATTGCGCCTTCTCTGATCTTTGTATTTTCCGTGGTTACTTCATCCGAGATCCCCTTTTTCGAGATCAGGTAAACCCCCTCTTGATCAGGGGTAAAAAACAATACATTTCCATCGTGGGGCTCCTTCAGATCCTCCAGGGCAGCATTCGTTTTTATGCCCGGAATAAACGTTCCGTCATCCTTAAGGGATTTCGGATCATCCTTAGTGTCACCGTAATAAGTGACCTCCAGATCAGTAGCCGTAAGCGTTCTGTACTGCTCATCGTCACGGTACTCATAAACCTCTATAGCCTTCCCGTAAAAGCTTTCAACAAACAGGGTCCTTTTCTGTTCTCTGTCGGAGCCTCTGACATAGGTTTCTTTCCCTGAAGAAAAAGATAGTTCCTCAAACTTAAGGCCTCCAAATCCATCTTCCACCTCGATAATGAAACCATTTTCCCTTACGGAAGCATCAAAAGGGCTTCCCATGGTAAAAAGATAGGTTCCCCCGCATCTTGTACTGAAGCTGTAAATTCCCTTCACGGCATCCACAGCTTTGAAAATGGCGGATTTCGGAAGCTCCTGCGGCTTTACAAAATCCCCGTCATCATAACCGTAGTAGGTCATCACAAGGCTCCCGGCCTTCGGAGTCGTATTTTCATAGCCCTTTATGTCACGTACCTGAAAGATATAGGGTTCATCCTTATACCTGGCGTTTTGATATTCCAGATTTTTCTGGGTAAAAAAGAAACTTGTCGTCCAGACACCTGTTTCTTCGGAAAAGTTGGCATCTGCTAACTCCACTTGCGTATAATCCACAATGTGAAGCAGCATCATCTCATCTGCTCTGTCAATGGAACGATCCTGAAGCAGGGAAAAATCAAGCCGCCTGTTAATGAGGTAGTATCCAAGCTTCGGAGCCGGGTCCTTTATACTGAGCAGTCCGTTATTACGTTCTCCGGGAACCTCTTCGAAAAAGTCATTTCCTTTTATGGGGGTCATAGCCTGACCCACAGGAATTTTCATATTTCTCAGATCCTCATAGGGATCATCGGATGGTTCCATAGGAAGCGTTTCTCCAAGATATAACACATTCAGATCTGCCGCATCATCTTCTATAAAGGTATCCTCTACCTCTGTCACCTCACCGGTGACAGCATCCCTGTTTTTCACCGTTGCAAATCCGAAAAAGAAGGCAACGGGGCCGTCAAACCCTCCTATGTCTTTGGTGGAAACTTCCTGACGGACATCCAGCCTGGGGATCATGAAAACGCTACCTTTCCCATAGTATTTACTGAAATTCGAGGATTTTCTGGCATCAAACTCTTCATAAATCCCGTCATTATTGTCCGACCTTACAAAGCCCCCCATCAGGCCGTAACGAATATCAACTACCTTACTGTTATCTGTGGGATTGATCAGAAAACTGCCATCGGGATTACGCATATATACAACGCCTGCCAGCGCCGTATTTGCCAAAAACAATGTCATGATCATAGACATGATGAAACTGATAGAAAGAACCTTATGAAACCCTGTTTGTCGATGACGCATACCTTCCCCTCCCTATATTAGCCTGATAGAAAACCAACCGGGGCAGAAACCACTCCCTCACCCGCTAAGCAACTGTATTGTGCATAGAAATATACCCCGCCGCAAAGACGCGACGGGGCAAGGTGTTAGTTTTTCTGATTGATGTAATTGACAAGCCCCTGTGCATCAATGATCTTCTGCATAAAGGGCGGGAATGCCTGTCCTTTAAACTGTGTGTTTTTTGTACGGTTATAAACGATGCCGCTGTCAAAATCCACTTCCACGATATCTCCTGCATCGGTTCCCGCAACAGCCTCCGGGCACTCTACAATGGGAAGGCCGATGTTAATGCTGTTTCGGTAAAAGATGCGGGCAAAGGTTTCGGCGATGACGCAGCTGACGCCGCTGGCCTTAATGGCAATGGGCGCATGCTCGCGGGAAGAACCGCAGCCGAAGTTTTTGGTAGCCACGATGATATCGCCCTTTTGCACCTTCTTTACAAACTCTGTATCAATATCTTCCATGCAGTGGGTTGCCAGCTCCGCAGGATCGGAGGAATTCAAATATCTGGCAGGGATGATTACATCCGTATCCACATTGTCACCGTATTTAAAAACTGTTCCTTTTGCGTTTTCCATAATATGTCCTTTCTGTATCTATATGTGATTTTTCTTAACTTAGCTCAAAACAGGATCAGGGTCTTGCGATCTTACCTGCCATGGCGCTGGCAGCGGCTACTGCCGGGGATGCCAAATAGATCTCGCTTGTCACATGACCCATTCTGCCTACGAAGTTACGGTTGGTGGTGGAAACACAGCGCTCATTCTCTGCCAAAATTCCCATATAACCGCCAAGGCAAGGTCCGCAGGTAGGGGTGGAAACGATTCCGCCTGCCTCGATGAAGGTCTTCAGTAAGCCCTCTTCCATAGCCTGCAGGTAAATGGCCTGGGTTGCAGGGATGACGATCAAACGCATACCCTCAGCAACATGCTTACCCTCTAACAGCTTTGCAGCAATACGAAGATCCTGAATACGTCCGTTGGTGCAGGAACCGATGACTACCTGATCGATAACGATGTCATCCATAGCCTCGATCTCGCTGATGGTATGGGTGTTCTCCGGCAGATGGGGGAAGGAAACCGTAGGCTCCAAAGCAGAAAGATCAATGGTATATTCCTCATCATATACCGCATCCTC
Organism: Lachnospiraceae bacterium; assembly: GCA_016282595.1. Lineage (GTDB taxonomy): Bacteria > Bacillota > Clostridia > Lachnospirales > Lachnospiraceae > RGIG7926. Next base: position 812 of record JAEEKV010000306.1, on the reverse strand, counting down.
GTCTGCCTCATAAACGGTGTAATCTCTGGTTGCATGCTCCTTCAGATACTCGATGGTCTTCTCATCCACAGGGAAGATTCCGTTTTTGCCGCCGGCTTCGATTGCCATATTGGCGATGGTAAAACGATCATCCATAGTCAGGGAAGCAACGCCCTCGCCCACAAACTCCATGGAGCGATACAGAGCGCCGTCAACGCCGATCATACCGATGATATGCAGGATCACATCTTTTCCGCTGACATTCTCGGAAAGAGCGCCTGTCAGGTTAAACTTGATGGCCGAAGGAACCTTGAACCATGCTTTTCCGGTGGCCATGCCGGCTGCCATATCCGTGGAACCTACGCCGGTGGAAAATGCACCGAGTGCTCCGTAGGTACAGGTGTGGGAGTCAGCACCGATGATCACATCTCCGGGTACGGTGAGTCCTTTTTCCGGAAGCAGTGCATGCTCGATACCCATCTGGCCCACTTCAAAGTAATTGGTGATATTATGCTTCTTTGCAAATTCTCTAACGCATTTGCAATGCTCGGCAGACTTGATATCCTTATTGGGTACAAAATGATCCGGCACAAGAGCGATCTTATCCTTATCAAAAACGCCCTCGGTGTTCATCTTGTCCATCTCCTTGATGGCAACAGGGGAGGTGATATCATTTCCCAGGACTAAGGATAAGTTAGCCTCGATTAACTGTCCTGCCTCCACCTTGTCCAGATTCGCAGCCTTGGCCAGAATCTTTTGTGTCATTGTCATTCCCATTTGTTTCTCCTCCTATATCTAAAATAAAATTGTAATCATTTCATATCTTCATTCAG
>JAEEKV010000033.1 GCA_016282595.1 Lachnospiraceae bacterium | reverse complement strand
GAGCGTCAATAGAAAGAACGGCCTAAACAGCGGCATTCTTTCACGAAATTCAGGGGGGCATTTTTGTGAGGTTTTCACAACGGCCATGTTTTTCGAAGGGCGCTCCGGCGCCCTCAATTCAAAGGCGGAGGCTTTCGCGGGAGGGCATAAAATAGAAAAGCCCCGCTGGTAAACCCTGCGGGGCTTTTAATGTACGGCTTCTTCTCAGTCCGTAGTTCGAAGTTTCTTTCTTTGTGCCGCCTCAGCCTCAGACATGTACTTAACGCCATCACCCAGCGCTGAGAACACTGCGTCGATACGCTTATTGAGCATATCCATGGCGTGGACCTCAAGGCTGGCCTTCTGGTCGGAGCCCCACATCTCATGGGAAAGGGTTACGTGACGTTCAATCGCACAGGCGCCAAGGACCACTGCTGCAATGGTAGGCTCAAGGTTAGCCTCATGTCCGCTGTAGCCCACAAGGCAGTCAAAGCGCTTTTTCAGCGTCTCGATCATTCTCAGGTTCAGATCTCCAACAGGAGCAGGATATGCACTGTTGGTATGCATCAGGATGTAATCGCCGTTTCCGTATTTTTCCAGAATCTCTACTGCGTGGTCGATCTCTTCCATCTCGGTCATTCCGGTGGACATGATCACAGGTACCTTGCTCTCGGCTGCGGCACGAATCATGCTGTCTCTTCCGTTGGATGCACTGGCAATCTTGATATAGGGAATATCATATTTCAAAAGAAATTCCAGGGACGGCAGATCCCAGGGAGAAGCACTCCAGCCCATGCCCTTATCCTTGCAGTAGGCATCGATAATGTCATATTCCGGCTTTTCAAACTCCACTTTGTATTTGTATTCCAGGTAAGTCATATCTCCCCATGGAGTGGATTTAGGCTGGTTTTTCTGTGCTTCGGGCACTGCCAGCTCGGGAGTCCTTTTCTGGAATTTTACGCTATGCCATCCGGTGGCGTTAGCTGCATCCATCAGTTTCTTTGCGATATTGATATCGCCGTTGTGATTGATGCCGATCTCAGCGATCATATATGGTCTGCTGCTTTCTGTGATCTCGTACCCGCCGATGTTGATTTTCTTATTCGCCATGTTGTCTTCCTTTCTCCTTACTCTATGTGCAATCTCACGCTTTCTCTGCTTTCCATCCACAGCTGCGTAAGTACTACGCTTCGTTTCGTGGCCATTCCATCAAGTACTTCTTCAATTTCACTGCTACGTCAACACCCTTCCATCCAATATCAGGCATGCATCGGTAAGCAGTCGCCACATCGTCCTATCTGCCCTCTTTGCTGTCCTCTTCCTCGTTCGTTTGCCCCTTCCGGATCTCATCGATCAAAAACGGCGGCCGGTTCCTGGATGCATCCAGCGCGCGCCAGACGTATTCGCCCAGCATTCCCATCATCAGCATCATGATCCCGAAGGAAAACAGAACCACGCACATAAGGGACGCCCACCCCAGGATGGGAGTGCCGACGGTGAATTTTTCGATGATGACCTCGATCATCAAAAGCAGCGATGCGATGAAAAAGAACACGCCAACGCCTGACATAAAACGGATGGGCACGTAGGAAAAGCTCATCATGGAGTCCATTGCCAGCTTCACCTTTTTGGAAAGGGTCCAGCGGGACTTGCCCACCTCTCTGTCTTTTCTGTGGAAGTAGATGGAATCTGTCTTAAATCCCGCCCACAGAACCTGTAATGTCAGGGAAGAGTTTTTCTCATCCAGTCGTTCCAAAACCTCGATCACCTGTCTGTCTATCAGGTAGCAGTCGCATCCGCCCACAGGCATCCGTTCCTGCACAAATTTATGAATGATCACATAGTACATATGGGCAAACAGCTTTTTGATAGGGTTTTCATCGCGCTCCTTGCGAACTGCCAAAACCACCTTATTGCCCTTTTTCCAGCTTTCATACATCTCCAGGATAATCTCGGAATCCTCCTGCAGATCAGCCTGTTTGGTAACGGCGCAATCACCGGTGCAAACGGAAAGCCCTGCCAAAAGCGCCGCATGCTCCCCGAAATTCCGGGAAAGCTTGACGCATTGGACATTGCCCTCGGGCTCCGCTTCTCTGATCTGATTCATGATCTCCCAGGAGTTATCCCCGGAACCGTCATCCACAAAAACCAGCTCATAGTCGCCCAGTTTATGGAGGATCTTTTCCTTCATATCCTCGTATAGCATCATCAGGGTGTCGGAGTTGTAATACACCGGCACGACGATTGAAATTTTGCTCATGGTGTTTCCTTTTCTTTTGCTAGATTTTATCCCCTGACTTCCTTCAGATACGCATCATAATCCCGGATATACTCGCTTTCGTCAAAGTGGGTATTGGTCAAAACCAAAAGCACGGAATCCTCGGAAAAATCGTACATATCCTTCCACATCATAGTCGGGATGTAAAGCCCCATCCTGGGCTTGTTCAGTTCAATGATATCGGTTTCAAAGCCGTTATCCACCTTTACCTTGCTGGTGCCGCTGACATTGATCAGCACAAACTCGGACTCTCTGTTGGCATGATGCCCTCTTTCCACGGTGGCATCGGAGCCGTACATATAGAAAACCCGCTTGATCTGAAAGGGAATATCCATGCCGTCACCTTCTGCTACCACTAGATTTCCTCTTTCATCTCCGAACTCTCCGAACTCGAGAATGCGGTACTGCTCTTGAATTTTTACTTGATTGTTTTCTGCCATTTGGTGAACCTGTCCGTTTATATTTGTTATTGCGTATTATTCTCTATTTGCCCTTCCGAGTATTTTCGGTATAACCTATCCGGCATAAGCATCTTCTATTATCCATCAATCGCTGTTTATAATGTCACCCAGGAAATGCATTCAGTTTCCCGATCACATATCCCTGCTCTTCCTCGGTCATCCCATTGTACATGGGGATGGAAAGCACGGTGTCCGCATAGTTTTCCGTAATGGGAAAGCTGCCCTTTTCATATCCCAGATATGCATAGGCCTCCGAAAGATGAGGCGGGATGGGATAATGGATGATGGTGCCGATCTCATTTTCATTCAGATATTCAATAAGCCGCTCTCTGGTGGCTGCATCTTTAGTACGGATCACATATTGATGGAAAACGTGATTGGCATTTTCCCGTCGCAGTGGTTTCTCAAAGCAATTATTTTTCGGCTGCAAAAGCTTGTCATACCGGGCAGCAATCCACTCCCGCTCCTTTGTCAACTCCTCCATATGGGAAAGGCGCACCCGTAAAAGTCCCGCCTGCATCTCATCCAGTCTGGAATTGACACCTACCACCTGGTTGTAGTAGCGCTTTTC
>JAEEKV010000305.1 GCA_016282595.1 Lachnospiraceae bacterium | reverse complement strand
TTGGGGATCACTTCGGTCTGTACATATCCGCATACGGAGCAGGTTCTTTCCTTACTTCCGTCTGTACTATCGGTTGCACTTTTTGTAACCTTCCAAAGACTAAAGGTGTGGGCAGCGTAGCCGTCTTTTTTTGTGATTTCGGCGCTACATACGGGATTGTCGCAGGGATGCCAATGAGCAGTTTTGTCATATTTCCAAGTGGTAGCCCATTTGTGTTCGTGGGCAGGCGGGAACTTGAAATTCAGTTTTTCCGCATAGGATCCCAGAGCTTTTGCCTTTGAAGCGTCGGAAAGAGTGATGGAATAGTTGCCTGTCAGGTTGCGGGTGCCGAGAATTGCGATCATCGGGGTGATCATTTCGGCTGAGGCCAAATCTTTGCCTGAAAAAATGGCGCCATACATGATATCCTGGTTGCCGTCACCGTCCAGATCAATAAAATAGATTTTCAAGTCAGAATCCGGCAATTCGGATTTTACCTGCCCGGAATCGACCATGGCCTGAAGGGAATAGGTAATCTCAGCATCATATTTACCGGAACCGTAGCTGATCATATCATTTTCGTGGTCGCCATTGGTGGCGGGTGTTAAGGTTGTCACATCCACGTCTGCTTCCGCAATATTTTCCGCAAAAGCAACTCCGGAACATACCATTGCCATAGCTGCCGCAGAAAACAGGGCTGCAGCTACCCTTTTCATAATCCGTTTCATAGAAGCCTCCTTTGTAACTTATAACCGTTTTTTTGTAAATAAAGTTCCAATACCATTATCATAGAAGTTTTTTTTCGATTTCGCAAGTGGAGCTTAAACGTTTGAAGTACTATTTTCTCCCAAACATAACAAAAATCGGGCAATAATCAGCAAATATGGAATTCACAAAAGCCTTCCAAATGATTAGTATAGTGCGAAGACAAGAGGAAAAACCTGTGTTTTTGGAAGAAAGAAGTGAGCGTTATGAAGAGTCGTGAGATTGATTTTACAAAAGGAAATCCCATACCGCTGATCCTGTCGTTTTTCTGGCCGCTGCTTATGACCAGTATGCTGCAGCAGTTTTACAACTTTGCGGACAGCTGGATCGTAGGCAGGGGACTTGGTGACAATGCCCTGGCAGCGGTGGGAAATATGGGATCGTTGTTCTTTTTGATCGTTGGGTTTTCCTTTGGCATTGCCAATGGCTTTGGTGTAATGATCGCCCAGAGCTACGGGGCAAAGGATATTGAGACCTTAAAGCACAGACTGGCAGGCGTTATTGAGCTGGGTATTGTGTTGTCGGTGATCCTGTCCATTTTCAGCGTGGCATTTTTGCCTCATGCGCTGGAGCTTTTGAAGACAGACAGCATCATTATGAAGGATAGCTTGAAATACGGATACATCGTATTTGGCGGACTTTCCACCGGAATCTGCTATAACATTTCGGCAGCGGTGTTAAGAGCTTTGGGAGACAGCAAAACACCCCTGAAGGCCATCTTGATCTCTTCGGTTTTGAACCTTTCCCTGAACAGCCTTTTTATCTTTGTGATGAAGATGGGGGTAGAGGGAGCAGCCATCGCTACGGTGATCGCACAGGTGATCTCAGCAGCTTTTTGTGTCAGCCGGCTTCGTAAAATTGAGATCATCAAACTGGAGAAATGGCATTTTAAAAATGATCGCAGCGTTTTCCTGGAACTCCTTCGAAACGGGGTGCCCATGGCTTTCATGAACTCCATTACTGCAGTGGGTTGTATGGTGGTGCAGTTCTTTGTCAACAGCTATGGCGTAGTTTATACCGGAGCTTATGCAGCCTGCAGCAAATACCTGAATCTGTTTATGAATCCGGCGGCTACCGCAGGCAACGCCATGAGTGCTTATACCAGCCAGAACTACGGTGCGGGAGAGTACAGAAGGATCCGTCAGGGTCTGCATGTCTGCCTTTCCATTGCAGCCATTTCCTATGTGATCCTGGGATCTTTGATGATCTTTTACCCTGCCTTTTTGGCAAGGATCCTGCTGACGGGAACGGCACAGGTCAGCCTGGTATGTCAGTTCCTGCCTCGCTGCGGCGTGATGCTGCTGGCTGTGGATTTTTTGTTCGTCTATCGAAACGGCGTGCAGGGAATGGGCAAGCCCATGCTGCCCATGGTTTCCGGTATTTTGGAGATGATCCTTCGCATTGTTGTGATCTCCGCATTTATGGGACGGATCGGCTTTCGGGCTACGGCTTTTGCTGAGATCAGTGCCTGGACGGGAGCCCTTGTGATCAATATCTACGCCTTCTACAGGGCTTTAACTCCGCTTATTGCAAAGGAGAATAGGGAAGCAGAAGAGACCCTAAGAAAAAGAGAGACGACGTTGAAGTTTCACTTGAGAGCATTCGGCTAAAGAGTGCTGAAGAGCAGAAACGAAAGCTATGCTTGTATTGAGAGGGGATAGAAAACGTGCCGGAGCATAATGAGTCCGGCACGTTTTCACGTTCTTTTATTTTGTTAGCCTTGGCTTATTTTACGGTAATCTTCACCTTTTTATACAAGCCGTTTTGTGCATAGACATAAATGGTAGCCTTGCCCTTGGAGATCCCTTTGACATTGCCCTTCTTATCTACGGTGGCAACCTTGTTGTTGTCGCTTTCGAACCGGAGAACGGCGATGTGCTTGTTGACGGGAAGCTTACTGGTGATGGATCCCTTTACCTTCACTTTTTTACCGGATTTAACGGTCAGCTTGGCTTTTTCCACCTTCAGCTTTAAGGGGTTACCCTTCTTGCCGCCCTTTGTCACACAGTGGGCGGAGAAAGAGGTGGTGATGGCTCTTTTTCCGGAATCTGTGTTGCGGTAAGCGGTTACGATGTACTTGTAGTACACGCCCTTTTTCAGGCCGCTCTGGGTCCATCCGGTGGCGGATCCGTTTTCAACGGTGGTCAGATATTCCATCTTCTTTCCGCAGGGAGCACCGTAGATCACATAGCCGTCAGCCCCTGTGATCTTTTTCCATTTCAGCTTTACGGATTTGTTGCCTTCCTTTGCCTGCAAAAGCAGATATCTGTTGGTGGCACCTTTCACATCACCCTTATCGGTGTTGGCGGATTTGATGAGCTGTTCTTTTTCCTCAAGGGCCACATTCTCATCCCCTTCGGAAAGAGGCTCCGGCGTATTATCCGCACTTTCATAGATGCTCTTTTTACCGGTTCCGATCTGCGTGGTCTTCATCTCCAGAATGGGAGAGTAAGCAGAATAGGTGGGAGCCGGATCACCTGCCTGGTCACAGTAGTATCTTGCACGGAATTCCAGTGTGCTGCCGTCCGGGATCATATAGCCTTCGGGAGCCAGATACAGGCAGACCAGAAAGTCGCTGTTTTTGATATCCCGGTCGGCATTGCTCATATGCGTCCATTCCTTGGTGCCCTTGGCACGCATTTCCACATCGATATAAAAGCTTCCGTTCTTTACAGAGAGATCGGAGAGTGTCTGGAACATGGCATCCGTAAAGGTCAGGGAATAAGCGGCAACGGGCTCTCCGTTAGAGCGCTGATCCGTCAGATGCAGGTTTGAAACCTCAGGAACCGGAAGGGTTGCGGTATCATACTTGGGAATGGTCCTGCCGTTTTTTCCATAGGAAGCCACATCCGACCAGTCGGAGTATTCATATCCTGTCGTATCATCCGTTCTTGTATAGGAAACCTGATAACGGGATCTGACATAAAGGGTGTGGGCGGAATAATCGATGGTAATGTATCCGTCACTGTTGGTGGAGTATTGCCCTGCTTTTAACTGGTCCTTCAGACCGGGGATGCCGCCTTCAACGCCCGCCCACGCAGGATCGGAATCATCCGGGATCAGGCTTCTTGTGATCCATTCCTGCTGCACAAGGGGTTCCTGCAGCCCAAGCGTGATCATATTCCACTCGCCCAGGCGCGATCCTTTGTCATCGACTCCGCCGTTATCCCAATACACCTTTGTCGCATCGGTATATTTCCAATCCTTGGGATCATCCAGAGCCCAGTCAAGCTGCAGCTGCACCGAAACATCGGACAGTCCCTTTGCGGCGATCTTTGACAGGTATTCGTTTTTCATGGCGGTGCCTTCATCGGCTCCCTTCAAGGCCAGAAACGCACTCATATCCCTGCTCTTTGTAAAGGCATAGTTCATGGTGGTGGGTGAATCTGCATTGGCCAGGGTTACGGATGTGGTGACTGGCTTGGAGAGTGTAAAGGGCAGATCCTGTGCCTGGACGATGACCGGCATCAGGAGAGCCATAACAGCGGGTAACAGAAGCTTTGCGATTCGTTTCATGATCTCTTGGTCCCCCTTTCAATTGAAATCACCTTTATCATACTCTATTGAGGGGAGATTTACAATGAAGAAAAAAGCACTCGTTTTGCGAGTGCTTTTCTCGTTATTATCGTTCATCTACTACCTGGAAAATGTAAAACTTCAAATAGAAGCTTTCGTCTGCAGCCCACAGGATCGGATGGTCCGGAGCCTGGGTGCGGGCCTCTACCTGACGGAGTCTCTTGTGTACGGACTTGGCGGCTTCCTTTACGGTTTTGACGAAAAGCTCCTGGGTCATAAAGTGGGAGCAGGAGCAGGTGGCAAGATAGCCGCCATCCTCCACCAGGCGAAGTCCCTGCATGTTGATCTCCCGGTAGCCCTTGACGGCCTGTTTGGTGGCTTCTCTTGATTTGGTAAAGGCAGGAGGATCCAAAATCACCACATCAAATTTTTCACCTGCCGCCACCATCTTCGGAAGCTCATCCAGAACATTGGCAACCTTGAAGGTTACAGTCTCTTCCAGATGATTACGTTTTGCATTTTCCGAAGCCTGCGATATCGCATACTCGGAGATATCCAGTCCCAGAACGTTTTTGGCCCCGCCGTATCCGGCGTTGAGGGCAAAGGTCCCCATATGGGTAAAGCAGTCCAGAACCTTCTTGTTTTTACAGATCCGCTGCATGGCCAGTCGATTGTATTTTTGATCCAGGAAGAATCCCGTCTTTTGACCGTTTACCACATCCACCAGATAATGCACGTTGTTCTCTACGATCTCGATGTCGGTATTAAACTCTCCGCACAGAACCCCTTTATGGATGGGAAGTCCTTCCTTTTTTCGCTCCTTGGCATCGCTTCTTTCATAGGCGCCGCGGATGGTGATCCCATCCTCTTTGAAAAGCTGTATGAGAAGGTCGATGATCTTTGCTTTGTAGCGATCGATCCCCAGGGCCAGAGACTGTACTACAAGGACATCCTCGTATTTATCAATGGTGATACCCGGAAGAAAATCCGCCTCTCCGAAAACTACCCGGCAGGAGGAAAGATCCTTTGGTGCCAGCACGCATTTGCGATACTCCCAGGCCGCCTTCAGCCTTTGGTAAAAGAAGGCGTCATCGATGAGGGTGTCTGCCTTTCTGCTCAGCATCCGGATGCGGATCTTGGAGTTGTCATTGATATAACCAACCCCCAGTGGATAGCCGTCAAAATCCACCACATCGACAAGCGCTCCGTTTTCATAGCTGCCGATGCAAAGATCGATCTCGTTGTCATAGATCCAGGCCCCTCCGGCCTTCAGATAGCGGCCCTCGCCTTTTTTCAGTTTGATGGTTGCTCTTTCGCTCATGGATCTGCCTTTCCTTTGTCTTTTCTCTTTTTCGTCATTATAGCGTAAATGCAGGCCGTTTGCCTATCCTTTTTCGGATCCTGTGAAATAACAACA
>JAEEKV010000032.1 GCA_016282595.1 Lachnospiraceae bacterium | reverse complement strand
TATTTGATCATATTAACTATCCACAAAGACTGAACTATGCAGGACGCCTGGACAAAGACTCGGAAGGGCTTCTTTTACTGACCAATGACGGAGACCTCATTCAGAAAATGATGCGCGGCGCTAACGGCCATGAGAAAGAGTATGAGGTTATCATTGATAAACCTGTTACAGAAGCGTTTTTAAATCAAATGAGACAAGGCATCTACCTTCCGGAATTGTCTGTTACCACCAGAGCCTGCAGAGCAGAGAAAATATCAGAGAATGGCTTTCGCATTATCCTGACCCAGGGCCTCAATCGCCAGATCCGAAGAATGTGCAAAGAATGCGGCTGCGAGGTTGTGGAACTTAGGCGCGTCCGCGTTGTCACGGTCACATTGGAAGGCGTGCAGCCGGATTCCTACAGAGAGTTATCGGCAGAGGAGATCGCAACTCTTGAGAGAGCATTGAATCGCTGATATTACCAATGAGCGCTCGGCGGAGGCGGTTTGTTCCCGGCGCGACTTACGGCCGTCAGGCGTATCGGAGCAGCCGGGAATGAACGCGCAGCCGAAAGCGGAGTATATCTATTCGATGAGCCGCTAGCCGGAGTGTATATTCGAAACAATCGTAAAGGGAGATTCATGTAATGAAGAGAAGTATGTATGGAAAACGTTTAGCAGCGCTGCTGATTTCGGCAGCAATCTGTGTATCCGAAACGGCAGGCGTCATGGCCGCACCTTTGACGGATTCTGAGCAAATGCAAGAGACGGTTGATAACTATGCGTCGGTTGTTTCCGAGAACACCGTATCGGATATGACGGAAGAGTCATGTGACGAGGAAGAACTGGATGCGCAGATCATAAATGCTGGGGTTCAGGGAACTCCCGATCCTGTGACAGGGGCGATGGTCGTAACGGATCCGGAAACCCTCGAGAAGATGGGCTATTATGAACCGATCATCATGTGGAATAATGATCCGAAGTGTTACGGGTATGAATTTCTGATCACGGATGAACGGGGCTATACCTATGCGACAGGGACGAAGGAGAATTCTGCGGGACAGTTGCAGTATAAGTATCCCGGCACAAGCAGGAGCTTTACGGCTGTTCTGAAGCCCATAGAGGTACTCAGAAATCTCACCTGCTGTGCCTATCAGAATAACGAGGTTGTAAAAGAAGGGGGAAAATCGCTCTATCCGTTCCTCAAGGGGCATACCTATACCATCTGTGTTAGAGGCGTGAACAAGTATGCACAGGAGATCACGAAGGAGGTATATGAAGCAAAAGCGAAAATAGACAATGTTGATTATACCTCAAAAACGGAAAAGGATGAAGCATCAGGCGAGAATGTAACAAAATACTACAAGGTAACCTACTATTACGGCGCATGGTCAAATGCAGCGGAGTATCAACCGGAAATGGGCTATACAGATCCGACTGTCATTACAGGACTGAAATATACATCCCAAAACGAAGAAAATGTCTATTTTACATATGATCAAACCTTTCAGTGGGGCTATGTTTATTATCAGTATTCCACCGATCCGACATTTACGGATACGACAGTAACGAGATCAAGTTCCTACTCTCAGGGAAGCAATAATATAGTGAAATTACAACTGAATAAAAAGAGTTGTAACCTGAAGGATGAAACGACTTACTATGTCCGGGTATATTATGGAACGGAAAAGGGAGTAGGCGTTAGAGATGACAAGGGAGAAGTGGTTTATTCCAATGTGGCCAAGTTCGTTTGTGAGCCGTCGGAAAAGTCAAAGCTGAATATGACGCCGGCGCTTTCAGGACTTCGCATCATAAAGACGACTTCAGCAGAATATAAGTTTGCCATCGGGACGGTAGTGGAGGATACATCGATCCGTTATCAGCTGGAATACAGTACAGACCCGAATTTTGCAGAGTATAAAGTGGTAACAAACATGACCATCCAAAAGAGTTCTTTGAAGGGTGGAGAGACCTATTATGTCCGTGCGCGCACGTTTGACGCAAATGCAGATCCTAAAACCTACGGCACACCGACCAATATCATTACCATCAAAAGAGCGATCGGTGGTGGGACGATCTCATTGCTTGAATGGAATGCGTCAGGTCTTGTGATCAGTCATCCTGCGCAGATGAATCAGGGAGACAGACTGGAGTGCTGGGTTTCCACCGATCCGGCATTTTCCAATGAGCCGTTTAAGACAAGGGTATACAGCATAAGTCCTCAATCTGACAGATTTACGCTGAATTATTCCAATTTGGAGCCCGGGGTGCCGGTTTACGTGAAGGTTCGCAGTGGTGTCAAATTAACGAATGCAGAGAGTGACTATCGTCTTGAATCCTATGACTACGGAAGCTTTTCCAATACCTTGAAGGTTACGGCCGAAATCAAAAAGGCGGAGCTTTCCACCAATATCGTGACATCGAATTCTGTAAAGCTTTCCATGTCCACCGAAGGCGGCGGATTGTATACCGGATGGGAGCTGCAGAGGATGGAGGGAAAGGTGTGGAAGGAACTGACCAAAACGACCTCGAGCACTTTTACCGATGAGAAATTAAAACCCAATACGGAATATACTTACAGAGCCAGGACATATTATTACAGTACCAATACGAAGAAGACGACTTATAGCAAATGGAAAACGCTGAGCACCATGACCTGGGGAGGAAATCTTTATATTGTGGTGACTGCAGCGGGAAAAACAAGTGCCAAGCTGAAGTGGAACAAGATCAAGGGCGCAGACGGTTACGAAGTTTACCGCAGAGTCACGAGCAGCAGCAGCTACTATACCACATCGCTTCAGAAGGGGCCGGAAGAGACCTTTTCCAAATACGTGCTGCTGGCAAATGTAAAGAAAGCAACCTATAAAGCTAAGAACCTGCAAAGCGGCAGTGATGAGGTCTTCTATGTGCGGGCTTACAAGACGGTAAACGGTAAGAAGTATTTCATCCAAAGTTCATCCTCTTCCGTATGCCTTGATTTCGATACTTTGCATGTTATGGCAACAAAGAAACTGAAAAACGGTTCTGTAAAGGTGATGTGGAATCCGGTTTACCAGGCCGGAGGATATGTGATCGATAAAAAGGATCTTCTGAAGGATGAATGGGTACCCTACAAGACCATTAACAAGGTAAAGACCTGTTTTGCGACACTGCCGGCAGCAACGACCGAAACGGAAAGCTACCGGATCCGTGCTTTCCAGAAGGGCAATCCGAAGAAATTTACGAACTATAGCACCGAGATCACGGTCGATCCTTTTTTGAGTGCACCCACAGGAGTGAAAGCAACGGTCCAGTCTGACGGTTCTGTTTTGGTGAACTGGAATGCTGTTCAGGGAGCGGATTATTATCAGGTATTCCGTGTGACGAATCCATCCTGCACTTATGATAAGGACAGCAGTGAGTATAATGTGATCGCGACAGCTGATCCGCAGCCTTTGTATGTAGCGGATGCATCGTCCAAGATCGGATATCGCCGGGAAAATGACGGGAAGGAGATCAAGGGTACGAGTTTTACGGACCGTTTCCTCGTATATGAAAAAGACAGCGGGGTAGAAGTTGATATAAGCGGACCGGAACCCGGTGTTGAGTACTATTATTTTGTGGTGGCATTTAAGAAACTGACCACAACGAAAAGAGTGATCAACGCAAAAGGAAATAACATCATAAACAGCGCGGATTCCAAGCCGGTAAAGGCCTACGTTGCTTCCAATGCGAAGTCAAGAGCATTGAAAGCGCCGAAACTGTCTAAACTTGCTGCAAAGAAAAAGAACGTGACCCTGAGCTGGAAAGCTGTGGAAGGTGCGGACAGCTATGTGATCTATCGTTCCACGAAAAAGAAGAAAGGCTATGCCGTGGTGGGCTATGCCGAAAACGGAAAAACATCTTTCAAGGATGCCAACGTGGAGCCGGGCAAGACATATTATTACAAGGTGAAATCCGCAGTCAAGAATAACGTGGGCCTGGATCTGGAAGGTAAAACCGCATCGGCGGTTAAATCCGTGAAAATGAAAGGGAAATCCAGGAAGTAGATAGGAGTAAATCTGTTTGATGAGCGCTCGGCGGGAGGCGGAGTATAGGGAGAAAACAAGGAAACGACTATGGAGAACACACAAAACAACAAAGCGCTTGCGCGCATGAAGGAACTGATCCCCATCTTGAATGAGGCCTCCAAAGCCTACTATGCCCAGGACCGGGAGATCATGAGCAACTTTGAATATGACAGACTCTACGATGAGCTGACAGAACTGGAGGCGTCCACAGGCATCACCCTGGCAGGCAGTCCCACCGTTACCGTCGGCTATGAGGCTGTAGATGCACTTCCCAAGGAGGCCCATGAAAAGCCCATGCTTTCCCTGGCAAAGACAAAGAGCAGAGAGGAACTGGCCGATTGGCTGGGAGAACATGAAGGTCTTTTGTCCTGGAAGCTGGATGGCCTTACCATCGTTCTGACCTATGAAAACGGGACCCTTTCCAAGGCTGTTACCAGAGGCAACGGGGAGATCGGAGAGGTGATTACGGCAAATGCCAAAACCTTTGTAAACCTTCCCCAGAAGATCCCCTATCAGGGCAAACTGATCCTCCGAGGTGAAGCGGTGATTACCTATTCCGTATTTGAAAAGATCAATGCCGAGATCCCGGAAGCAGAAGCGAAGTATAAGAATCCCAGAAACCTTTGCAGCGGTTCCGTTCGTCAGCTTTCCAGCCGGATCACAGCGGAAAGACAGGTATCCTTTTACGCCTTTTCCTTTGTGGTAGCTCAGGGGGAAGAAGTGGACTTTAACAATGATCGTGAGAAACAGTTCCTGTTTTTGAAGCAGCAGGGCTTTGATGTTGTGGAGTATGTTCGTGTCAATCGGAATACCATTGGAGATCAGATCGAAGCCTTTGCCCAAAAGATCGTGGATTACGATATTCCCTCCGATGGCCTGGTGCTGACCCTGTGTGACCTGGAATATGCCGCATCCCTGGGACTTACTGCAAAGTTTCCCAGAGACTCCATCGCCTTTAAATGGGCAGATGAAACGGCACAGACTACCCTTCGTGAAATCGAGTGGTCACCGAGCCGCACAGGCCTGATCAATCCCGTGGCGATCTTTGATCCCGTGGAGCTGGAGGGAACCTCCGTCAGCCGTGCCAGCGTGCATAATATCAGCATTCTCAGGCAGCTGAAGCTGGGCATCGGCGATCAGATCACCGTTTATAAAGCCAATATGATCATCCCCCAGATCGCGGATAACCTGACGGGAAGCGATACCCTGCAGATCCCGGATACCTGTCCTGCCTGCGGCGGTCAAACCGTAGAGGATTCAGGGACTCTTATCTGCAAAAATCCCCTTTGTCCGGCCAAAATGATCAAATCCTATACCCTGTTTGTCAGCAGGGATGCCATGAATGTAGATGGATTGTCGGAGATGACCCTGGAAAAGCTGCTGGGCATGGGCCTTTTGAAGGAGTTTGCAGACCTGTATCATTTGGCAGAGCACCGGGAAAAGATCACGGCTCTTGAAGGCTTCGGAGAAAAGTCCTTTGACAATTTGATGGAGAGTATTGACAGATCCAGAAATACAACGCTGCCGCGTCTGATCTATGCACTTGGGATCGACGGCATCGGCAGTGCCAACGCCAAGCTTCTCAGCAGACATTTTCACTATGACCTGAAGGCTTTGATGGCAGCGGATACCGAAAGCCTGTCTGAGATCGATAAAATCGGTCCCATTTTAGCGGGCAATATTGCAGCCTATTTTGCTGATGCGGGTAATTGCGAGAGATTGGAGCGTTTGCTGGCAGAGCTTACCATAGAAGAAGCCCCTGAAGAGGTGACAACGGACTCTGAGGTGGCGGGAAAGGTCTTCGTGATCACAGGCTCCGTAGCGCATTTTTCCAACCGAAAAGAGCTGCAGGAGCTGATTGAACAGCAGGGCGGTAAGGTGACGGGAAGCGTAACCTCCAAAACAGATTATCTCATCAATAATGATATTACTTCCACCTCAGGCAAGAATAAGAAGGCAAAGGAACTGGGGGTACCCATTATTGATGAAGAAACGATCCTTTCCCTATTGAAAATAGATATTTGACGAACACCGCCTTAGTTGATACAATAGGGCAATGATAAAAGGACGGAAAGAGGGATGAGAGAGTTATGCCGATCAAGATTCAAAACGATCTTCCGGTGAAAAGCATACTGGAGGATGAGAATATCTTTGTGATGGATGAAAACAGGGCCCAGAGCCAGGATATCAGACCGCTGAAGATCTGTATTTTGAACCTGATGCCCCTGAAGGAGGATACGGAGCTGCAGCTGCTTCGCTGTCTGTCCAATACACCGTTGCAGGTGGATGTGGAGTTTATGAAGACGGGCTCCCACGTTGCACAGAATACCTCCGCCAATCATTTAAACAGATTTTATTCCACCTTTGAAGAACTAAAGGAAAATACCTATGACGGACTGATCATCACCGGTGCGCCGGTGGAACTCATGGAGTTTGAAGAGGTAGATTACTGGGAAGAACTGACCCAGATCATGGATTGGTCCCTGGAAAATGTCACCTCCACCTTCCATATCTGCTGGGGGGCACAGGCCGGTCTGTACTATCATTTTGGATTGCCTAAGATCCAGCTGGGACATAAGCTTTCCGGAATCTATAAGCATAAGGTGATGAACCGCAAGATCCCTCTGGTGAGAGGATTTGACGATTATTTCCTGGCGCCTCACAGCCGCTATACGGATGTCCCCAGCGATCAGATCCATGAGGTAAAGGAGCTTACCGTTTTGGCTGAATCAGAGGAAGCAGGCGTGCTCTTATGTATGACTGCGGACGGCAAACAGATCTTTGTTACAGGGCATCTGGAATACGACAGACTGACGCTGAAAAACGAATATGAACGCGATCAGTCAAGGGGACTGGATCCGTCTGTTCCGGAGCATTATTTCCCCAACAATGATCCGACGCAGAAGCCCAGTTTGCAGTGGAGGTCACACAGCAATAATCTGTACAGCAACTGGCTGAACTACTATGTATACCAGAATACGCCTTACGAGCTTTCCAAGATACGCAAGAGTAAGAGTAAATCGTATTGATTCTAAAAAAGCATTTTCATTGCAGATTTTTTACCTGAAGATGAAGTGCCTCCCGGACCGTGTTTAAGGGCCTGGGAGGCTATGAAGAGGGATTATCCCGGGAGCGTGTGTCAGCTTTGCTCTGAGGTACTATCTGCAGGTGCCTCAGTTCCGTTTTGGTTATCACCTGTTGGCTTTTCCGGCGGCTTTTTCATATCTCCCGATGGTTTTTCGGGTCTTTCTCCATCTGCAAGATCCGGCGGTGCTTCCATGCCTTCCGGGAGGGATGAAGGGTCAATTCCTTCAGGAAGCTCCGGCTTTTCACCATCAGGCGGAGCCTGTTTGTCGCTATTGCCGGTGGAACTGATCTCAATTTCAAAGGCTTCTCCGGAGTGAGAAGTACCTTCTTCATATTCTTTCCCGTCCACGTAGAGCTTATATCCGTTCAGTTTGATGCTGTCTGCTTCGCACGTAAGATTTCCGATATAGGAATCGCCACTAAGTGTCCAGGTGGCTCCGTCTTTTAACTCAACATATACACTGCCTTTGACACCATCTGTGTTGATAGCCCCTGTAAGGGAAGAATCACCAGACAGGTACAGGTTCAAGGTGGAGATATCATCTACGATCATATTACCGTTAATAGACTGGTTTTCGGCATACATATTCACATGACCGCCATTTGAACCTTCATTTCCCCATCCGGCAGCTTCTGCCCGAAGAAAGACGCCATCGCCGTTATTGGTTATGGATGCACCATTTAACCGAATATCCGCTACTGTATTGTTAACAAAGAAAACATCACCATTTTCATTTGTTAAAGTTCCGCCATTCATCGTAAAGGAGGCTTTTCCCTGTGCAGCATCTCCGGACATGGACTGGTAGATCATGACAGCTTTATAGGTGCCGGATTTATCGCTGTTTGTCTGGTTGTTGTCCGCAGTAAGATTGACATTGTTTAGTGTAACAGAGTTTTTACCCTCAACAACGATGCCTTCAGATGCGGTAGAAGTAAGGTCTGCATCTGATACGGTGATATCGGCTGTTGAATAAATGGCGGGAGAACCGACGCCGTCAGTTGTATAATTGCCGCCTGTTACATTTACAGTGCCGCCCCCTCTGTCGGAGCGGATCGCAGCAGAGGACCTTCCGGATGTATGGATGGTCAGGTTTTCGGCATTCATTGTGCCTCCGCCTGTTGTCATGATACCGCCGGAGCAGTTTCCTTCTGTTTCAATGGTCGAGTCTGAAATGTTAACGGTTGTTCCTTCGCCATAAGAAAAAACGGCATTGGCGTGAGTACCGCTTGTGTTGACATCGAGGCCTGAAAGCGTAAGAGTAGCTGCATTGGTAGCAAATACGGCACTGTTTTCTCCGTAAAAGTCTGCCTCATCGCCTTCAGAATCGCCGGTTTTTTTAATACTGATATTTGTGTATTCTTCTGTGACACCGTCCGCTTCGATCACATGCTCGCCATCTGCGCTGTTTTCCATATGTTCATCATACGTTTTGTTATCTGAAGCTTTGTTATCATCTGTTTCTGTTGAAATGCCTGTATCGTCGCTGTCTGCTTCGCTTGCCTGTGCAGTCTGCGTACCGGCATCCTTGATACTTTCGCTGGCACACCCTGTCATAAGTGCAAGAACCATAGCGGCGCTGATCCCGGTTAAGAATAGTCTTTTCTTCATCATATGAGCCACTTCCTTTCCTTGTAAGATGAAGTGATGATAGAAAAAAAGTATGTTTAAGCTGTGGGATTTATTTGAGAAAAATGTGTAATCTTTATGTGGAAAGTGTGAAAGAGAGTGCGCACAGCATGGAAAGAGGTCTCAAAACCCTTGAGACCCAAGTTAGCAGATAAAAATAACAGCATCGGATAGTCAAATGTCTGGTGCCATTTTTTGTTAAAGTGCGACCAAAACGGCAGTGGGCTGCAATTTTGGCCGCGAAATGGTATTATTATGAGTAATAAAATGACGGAGGTATGAATATGTATAGAAACAGAACCATTGAAGATTCTATAAAAGAGGCTGTTTCTGGAGACATATGGATGGCCGCTTATAATTGATGAGGCTATATTCTTTACTTGAATATATAGCAGATAGGAACTGATAATGGAAGAACAGATAATAGAAAAGAATAAAAAATACTGGGATGATCATGCTGAT
>JAEEKV010000304.1 GCA_016282595.1 Lachnospiraceae bacterium | reverse complement strand
CGGCAAGCAGTTTTCTTCCGGAACCTCCTACGCACAGCAGACCTGCAGCGGGGAAGTTACACAGGCCGAGGTATCCGGTTATGAATGGGAGTGTCATAATCCCAGTGGGACGAGAACCTATTATGATGGGTCAACGGAAACCTTCTATGTTCCGTTGAGAAGGATCAGCTATGGTTACGAACTGAAGGTAATAGACGATGCCGGCAATAATGTGGGTGGTGCTTCCCTCCGGCTTACAGGCACAGATCACGGTCAGCCGGTCTATGTGCATTCCGTTTCCGACGGAAGTGCCGCTACCGTGGGTAACAATGAGCTGAACTATCAGGATTATACGCTTGATGTGACGGCACCCGGCTATGCGACGGCTACTGCGACTGTAAAGAAAGAGGACATTCAGAAAGGGACGAAAACCACAGTTACCCTGAATCGCGTGGTGCAGCCCACCTTCCCCGATCCGGACAGCAAGGTGACCTTTGACAGAAAGGGTGCATTTTTGCCCGGCGTCAACTTTATCGGCAGCAGCAATACCGTAGAGTTTCTGACCAACCTGGGTAAAGGCAAACTCTATCTGACCGTGGAAGCACAGGTGGATACCGCAAGCAATGATTACTTAAAAGAGCTGTATCTGGTAGATGCCAGAACATTCAAGAATCCGGATTATTCCGATACGCCGCAGGATCTGACACTGCCGGCCATGGAAGGAAATTCCTACAATCCTTCCGCGGTACTGGAATGGATCGAAAAACTGGAAAACGGAGCCTTGGGACATGTCTACTACAGGCGTTTTTCCGGCGGCAAGGATATCGTTTTTTCTGATATCGCAGATGGCGGCGGTTATGAATATGATATGAAACTGACAACCCCGCTGTGGGAGCTTCCGCCGGATGGCTTTGAGCCGGCACTCATTGCAGTGACCGACAGAGATGCGGTGCAGATTTACAAACTGGATTACTCCGGCGAGAGCGAGTCAGATCAGCTTATCGGAATCCGTATGAGTGGAGACTGCGCGGCCATGCTGGAAAACATCACCCTGATGGCCAACGCAAAGGCCGTGGGAGGGGGGGCCGTGGAAAAACTGGCAGAGCTTTCCCAGCCTACAGGATCCCTGATACCTCTGCCGTCCTTTGAATCCGGCATCGAGCTTTCCGATGAAGGATATCTGGACTATTCCTATTCTGTAAAGATGCAGCTGCTTCAGGGCAAAAAGTCTGTTTCCGATGCGGAAAAAGCCTATATGTCCATATTGCCAAGCACCCTGGGCGTAGCCGTGGAAGGCGGATGGGAAATGGCAGTGGCAGGAGAAGACTGCGAAGTATCCCATAGTTATGAAGTCAGTGTATCGGCTCAGGATCTGGAGATCGATGACTACCTGCCGGCGATGTTCAAAGCCCTGCCGGTGAAGGTGGAATTTGATGAAGACAATCCCCCTACCGGAAAATTTACCATGACGGCAGCGGATACCAAAGACAAACACAACAATAATACAAAAGAGGCTTATTCCTTTGGGGCCAATGCCCAGGTGCATGTGAATGCCGAGGTCAGCGCATTTTCCGCCTTTGCTTCCGTGCCGCCTGTCGGACCGGTGCTGGCATCTTTGGAAAAGAGCGGCGCCCTGGATATCGGAGCTAAAGTAACGGTGGCCGTAGGTGCAGACGGTACCTATACCTATACCATTGAAAACGGCGGCGAAACGAACCACGAAGTAACCTTTACCCTAGGCGCAGGCGCGGGAGTGGGCATTTATGCCAAAGCAATGGGCGGTGCCCTTGGCGCGGAGGCTAATCTGAAACTCTCCGGCGATAACGACAAACTGGAGGATATGGTGACCATCAGCGCTACCGTGGACAAGGAAGGCTTCCGTATGAATTCCGTAGAGGGCAAAGTGGTAGCAGATGCCCATATCGAGATCGATACCTGGTTCATTAACGGAGAAAAGGATTTTACCTTTACGGAAATTCCATTCAAGTACCAGTTCGGGACGGCGACCACCTTCTATCTGACACCCATCAGCGTGAAAGATACCATGAGAAGCAGGGATGATTTTGAGGTTTCCACCTTTAACGGAAGACCGAAGACGGTTGTCAGCAACCTGCTGCCCATCGGCGGTTTTGCCACGGATGAAGACGGTGACGGCTCCTTTGCCTATACCGATCTGTCGGGCAAAGGCGGAAATATCAGATTGCGGTTTTCAAAGGCAGCGGGAGAGAATGTCTGGGCAGATCCCGCAACGATCACTTCCACAGACGGCCTGATTCCGGCCTTTGACGTGATCGCGCTTGCAGACGGAAAGTATCTTGCCGTCTGGAGCCAGATAGCAAAAGCGGATATGATGCAAACCTGCCCGTCTTCTGTTTTGAAGTATTCCGTCGGCACATTGTCCGGCGGTATCTGGAGCGGTGAGGTGAAAACACTGGATAGCCTGTCTGCGCAGGTGGCAGACAAACTGCTTTTGGTCAGTGACGGCAGTGCTGTCTACCTGATAGCGGAAAAGACTGCGGAAGGCGCACTGGCACAGAAAAAAGACATTGCAGGATATAAATGGAACGGCACCTCCTTTGGTGGCGCAACGATGCTGGCGCAGGATCAGCCGCTCTATGACATTGAAGCGGCAGTGGCCGGTGGAGAAGTACTTGCTGCCTTTGTAACCGAAGATAAGAAACTGCATACCGTAAAATGGGGCTCGAACGTGACAGAGACAACGCTGAGCGTGGCGGCCTTTGAAACAGCACTGGCGTCCGACGGAAACAAGGCATACCTGCTCTGCGAGGAAAACAGCGGTCTTGCGTTGTATGAGTACAATGGCGGCTGGCACAAGACCATTCAGGTGACGGAGATGGCAAGCCCAGGCAATCCGGTTATGACGGCATCCGGCGGCAGGATTTGCATGGGCTGGACAGCAAATAATGAAACAGCGCTTTACATGGCCGTTTGCGAAAACGGTATTGTCAGCAAGCCCGAAAAAGTAGATGCTGTAACCTCAGGACACTTTAAGGATGGGGCAATCTTTGCCGCGGAAGGAAAAGTTGGTGTGCTGGCGATTGCTTCCGGAAACGGAGATTCTTTGAATGCCTACGGCACAGGCTTTAAGAGCAGCCCGGCGGTAACTGCTCCTGTGGCAAAGACCGGTCTTGTGGAAAGCAGCAGCGCACAACAGCTGGTATCGGCGGGAACCGTAACCGGCGGTACAATGCTGTATGCCGTGATCGACAACCCTTATGGTGAACCGGCAGAGAAAATGTATTCCACCACCCTTCCGAAAAAATCTGAGGCAGGTACCTATTACGTATGGTACAAGGTTGTAGGAGATGAAACCCACTATGATACCAATCCGGCGAGCGTAACGGTGACTGTGGCCGCAAATGAAAGTTATGATTCAGGGATCACCATTACCTACGATGCCAACGGCGGAACGGGAAGCATGGCGGCTACGAAGACAAAGAAGAATAAAGAAACAGTGCTGACGGCAAACAGTTTTGTGAAAGATGGCTATAGTTTTGCAGGATGGGGGGACAGCGCGTCAGCCACGACAGCGAAGTATGCGGACAAGGCGCAGATAAGCTTCAGTGCGGATACTACGCTCTATGCACTGTGGAAGAAAAATTCGGATCCCGTTCCGGCAGTCGTTTATGTAAAAGTGACCTTTAACGCCAATGGAGGAGCCGGCTCTATGGCGGTGCAAAGCATGGAAAAAGGCAAGGCAGCCGCGTTGACGGGGAATGGATTTACAAGAGAAGGTTATGAATTTCTCGGATGGGCGTCTAATGCTTCGGCTGCGGCTGCGCAGTATGCGGATAAGGCAAGCGTGACGTTTACCGCGGATATCACGCTATATGCAGTCTGGAAAAAGAAGGAAAGTCCGCAGAGCACCGGGGAACCTTCAAAGGAAGGCCAGCAGCCGGAAGCGGAGATTCCTAAGGAAGGCCAAACAGTTAAGGATGAAACAACCGGCGATAGTTTCGTGATCAAACAGTCTGAAGAAGCAGGACAGTCAGGCCAGAATGTGGAAGCCGCTTACTCGGCTCCGGCCGACAGTACGGCGAAGATTGTGGAAATCCCGGATACGGTTACAGTGGCAGGGCAGGAGATCCCGGTTACTTCGATTGAAGACAAAGCCTTCAAGGGTAATACCAAGGTAACTGAAGTCAAGATCGGGGATAATGTGGAGACCATCGGAGAGTCTGCATTTGAAAACTGCAGCAAACTGAAAAAGGTGGAAGTTTCCGACAGCGTGACCAACATCGAACCGAAGGCCTTTTCAGGCTGTAAGTCACTGACGAATATCGATACCGGCAAGAACACCACCGTGATCGGGGCGTCCGCTTTTGCAGGATGTACTAAGCTGAAGAAGGCTAAGATCGGAAACAATGTTGTTCAGATCGGAAACAAAGCCTTTGCAAACTGTAAGGCCTTGACGAGCCTGACTATACCTAAGAGTGTAAAGAAATTAGGAGCCCAGTTTGCTTCCAGCGACAAGAAGATGAAGACCATCATCATCAAGAACAAGAACCTGAAGAATAAGGACATCAATAAGAAGGCGTTCAAGGGAATACCGGACACTTGCGTGATCAAAGTACCCAAAGCAAAGGTGAAAGCATACAGAACTATGTTCCGAAAGAAAGGGCTTTCCAAGAAGGTGAAGGTGAAGAAGGCGTAAGTACGAAGTTACTGTGAATAGTAACGGCACGGAAATAATTGTTTTTGCCAGAGGATTGACCGAATACACACGCTCTATGACCGAATAGTTCCAAACCATTGATACGCATAAAACAGGCATGATATAAAGACAGAGTATTGTCTTATATTGTGCCTGTTTTTTGTGTGGTGTCATTGGGGACGGTTCTTTTTGACACCCTCTGGGAAAGGCAGGCACAGAAAAAAACGCTCAAGTACCACGAATAATAAATATTAGAAATGATCTGTTTATTCGCAGGACTAGGCACGGATGCCGGAAAGGAATGGGTGAAAAGAATGGGTAATCGCAGAAGGAGAAAAAGCGGACTTGGAGAAAGGATTCTTGCAGTATTGCTGGCGCTGGCTATGGTATTTACCGTGCTGCCGATGGATGGACTGCAGGTAAGAGCGAAGGCGGAGGAATCGGAACCGACGTTTACGCTTGGTGAAATCCACTTGACGGATACGAACTGGACCGGAAGCGGAACTTCAACGGAAATTGTGCGTGATCCTTCGGTGTATATGACGTGGAGGATGGAGGGACTTGAAGATCCCGGCTCCAACGAATGGTATGATGCACAGTTGTATGTCGCACCTTTTGAACTGTCAGAGGTTCAAGAGCGCTTGAGCGGACTGCAAAATGACAATCCTGATCGAACATATATAAGAGGGCTCGGCAGTAGAGATTACTGGGAGAGCAGCATCACCAAAAATCAGATGAAAAATATCGGCGGAGAGTTTTCCAAAATGCTTCACGGTAATTTTACAGATCTGAATGATGCATGCATTGAAATGGGGAAAAAGTGCACCTGGCAGCTTGTCATCTTCAAGCGTACGAAGACAGAGGATGAACCGATTTCTGAGGAAGTCTTCGCCACTGAGATGGCAGAGACTACCGTGGACTGGTCTGTCGGCCTGCCTTTTTTGAATGAAAAGCATATGGAAATGGATTATCAGTGGGCAGATACAGATGCCCTTGAAACAGGAAGCAATGTAAGTTATGAGGGAGAAATTTATATTTGGCCGCAGGATGGGATAGAGGATCCTTACTCTTTTCCTTACGGCTGGGTAGTTCCCGTGAGATGGTCTGAAGAACAGGATATCAATGTACTCATGGCAAACGGTGCATGGGCTGATTGCCTTCTTGAAAAAAACGGAACAAGCGCATGGTTCTGCAATGACAGTGAAATGGAAGGCCCCATTACGCCTGCCGCAGGATCAACCTATACCACCGGACTTGTGATCAATAAGATCGACCGTTCATCCGGAAGTACCAAAGTAACGGAAGGCTGGCGTAAATCCCCAATAGTGGAATTTACGGTAAGTGAAGGCACGGATGAAGGAAGTGGCTATGGTCCCGGCGAAACATCACAAAGCAGCGCTACAGAAGCAAACAATATCACAACTTCCGTTCCAAGCACTGTAACGGAGTATCTGAACTGCCCTGTCAACCTGACCTTTACCGGCAAGGCAACAGCAGGCGGTACGCTGACATGGACTTGTACATCCACGGATAAGTATAATGAAACCAGTCTGCCGTTAGGATTGGACTTTACATCCAATGGCAGTTCGGCATCCATCACAGGCACGCCCACATTAAACACGCGGGCAACCAAAACGGTTACCATCACCCTGACGGAGACAGCCGGAGATACCGTGCTGAAATCCACAAAGACATTTACCCTGGATGTAAAGGTAAAGAAACCCAAGATCACATCTTCTAAAAAGCATTCGGTAGCGGTAGGAACGCCTTTCAGCATATCTCTGGACGGTACGCCCGGCTATGATGAGGATACGCTTTCATGGGAACTTGAATCCGGATCCCTTCCGGATGGAGTGACTTTTGATAAACAGGAAGGCATT
>JAEEKV010000303.1 GCA_016282595.1 Lachnospiraceae bacterium | reverse complement strand
TTTGCATCGGATTCCTTCAAAGGATCCCTGAGCAGTGAAGAGACCATAGAGCTTTTGACAAAAGCGGCAACAGAGGTGTTCGGAGATGCGATCTGCAGCGGCGTTCCCGTGGCAGATGGCGGCGAGGGAACCTTGCAGGCTTTGGTGAAAGCGGAAAACGGAAGTCTGATCCGGGCTTCGGTCCATGATCCCCTGATGCAAAAAATAGAGGCGGAATACGGAAGGCTCGATGACAAAAGAGCTATCGTAGAGATGGCAGCGGCCTCGGGGTTGACGCTGGTTCCACCGGATAAGCGAAATCCTCTTTTCACCACCACCTACGGCACCGGAGAGCTCATCAAAGATGCCCTGGATCAGGGGTTTTCCGATATTACCATCGCCATCGGCGGCAGCGGAACAAACGATGGTGGTATGGGATGTGCAAGAGCACTGGGAGTTCGTTTTTTGGATGCCCGGGGCCGGGAGCTGATGGGATGCGGTGCGGATCTATCCAAGGTGGCTCGCATCGATCTGTCTCAGATGGATGATAGGATCCGAAACGCAAAGCTAACGGTGATGTGTGATGTCTCCAATCCCCTTTGCGGAAACGAGGGCGCAACCTATGTCTTCGGACCCCAAAAAGGCGCGGATGCAGCCATGCTGGAAGAACTGGAAACCGGTATGCAAAACTACCGGGATGTGATTAAAAGAGAGTTTGGCTTAGATCCCGATACCATAAAGGGAGCGGGGGCTGCAGGAGGATTGGGCACCGCCCTTAAGATCTTTTTCAATGGGGAAATGAAACCCGGAATTGATACGGTTTTGGATCTGATTGATTTTGATGAAAGACTCAAAGGTGTTGATCTTGTAATCACGGGAGAAGGCAGAACGGACAGTCAGAGCTGCTACGGTAAGGTGATGCAGGGTGTCGGAAAAAGGGCAGCGGCCAAGGGGATCCCTGTTGTAGGACTTAGCGGATCTCTCGGAGAAGGAGCAGATCAGATCTACAAACATGGTTTAACGTCCCTTATGACAACGGTTAACGCACCTATGGATTTGGAAGAGGCGATCAACCGCGCCGAGGAGCTTTACTTTGATGCCGCGATTCGCATGTTCCGTCTGGTGAAAACGGGAATGGAACTTGAAAACTCCTTTGCAAAAAAGAGCTGATGGGATATAATCGCCCCATACAGGAAGGAACGGATGAAATGGAAATAAAATATAAGCAGGCAAAAAAAGAAGATGCCAAGCTTCTGGTGCAAATCTATAATGCTGCTTTTTACAGTGATTATATACGGTTTGGAACATGCCCCGGATATGGAATGACAACAGAAAAGATGGAAGATTCCATAAACGTATATCCGAAACATATCATTTTATGTGACAGCAAACCTGTGGGCTGTGTATCCTGTAAATCCATTGGACAGCAGGATTATGAAATTGGCTGCCTGTGCATAATACCGGAGTATCAGGGAAAAGGCATCGGAACACAGGCCGTTAAGTTTGTGCAAAGTTTTTATGATGATTGGAAAAGTTTGACTCTGATAACACCTTTAGCCAAACAGGAAAACGTCAAGTTCTATACGGAAAAATGCGGTTTTCGGATCGTAAGTAGGGAACAGGACGGCAGTGTTGAGCTTGTCAGGTTTTTGATGGAGAGATAACATTATTGTTCCAAACTTTGAGATCTTCAAGGATAAGCATGATTTGGCTATTTACCAACTCGTAAAAAACTGATCGATCACGCCGGAAAGGATACGGTGATTTTCCTTCTTTAATGTATCCTCTCAAGATCCATGTAAGCAGATCCTTCGCCTCCGAGAGTCAGGTGGAAAATGCTCGGGAGGTTGTTGTATTCTACACCATCGCCACCGATCACCTTGCCCTTGGACAGATCTTTCCCGGATTTGGCGGCTTTCAGGCGAAGGTAAAGACTCTCCCCGCCTTTGATCCTAAACTCCTCATCCTTTTTCAGGGTCATCCAGCTTTCGCCGTCTGCGCTGACAGCCTCGATGGTCAGCGGTATCCCGTTCATATCCTCAATCTCTTGAGAATTTTTACCAAGCTCGATACAGGAGGAAGATCTGAGCTTTAATATGCTGTTATACTGTTTGCTTTCCATCTTAAGGATGATCTGATCCTTATCCCGGCTGACAACGGTAGAGGTATAAACGCCGCTTTGATTAACGGCAGAGCGGCAAAGCTCCTCGGAATAAGGAGAATACAGAGTTTCTCCTTTATAGGTTCCGAAGGTACGGAGTCTGTAATAATATGTTTTTCCCGCCTCCACCTTTTTGTCTACATAGGGAAAGGCCTTTTTCCCCGTTGTACTGAAAAGCTCCCACTGATCGCATCCGTCTTCCCGGCGATAGATCTCAAAGCCGCTGATCTTCAGGCCGTCATCGCAGCAATATCCCATAAGTGTAATGCTTTCGGGACTGCAGGACGGATCGGAAGCTGCATAGTCATCCCAGCTCGCACCTGACATGCCGGTAAAACAATCCACATAGTCATAGATCAGACCTTTCCATTTTCCGTTTTTCTTCACACACCCGGAGATCTCAAAACAATAATAGGTATCTTTTTTCAGGTTTTTGAGCGTGTAGGTTTTTTTAGAAGCCTTCAGGATCTTGACATTTTTATACTTGATATCTCCGTTGTCATTGCTGATGCCCATCCGGATCCGCCAGTGCGTAACCTGCTTGCTTTCCTTTAAGGTCAGCTTATAGGTTGTTTGGTTTGTCAGCTGTCCTTTGACTTTGATTTTCGCTGCCTTAGCCCTTGTCGGGAAAAGGGCAAACACAAACAATACGATCAAAAAGGCAAGCCATATATGTCTGTTACAGATACAGTATTTTTTGCTCTTCATTTCTTTTACCGAACCCTCACTTTCCTTCCGCAATTTCCTTTTGTGAAAATCTTCTTATAGCTCCTTGCAAGCTTTTTATTCTGCGTTTTATTGCCTGACTTGACAAAAACAGTCTTAACGCTCGACCCGGAAAGAGAACCCTTTACCCCTGCTTTCCCCAGTTTCGAGGTTTTGAGGGTCAATGCCGTGAGCTTGCGTGAACCGCTGAAGCACTTAGATGAAATCTTGGTAACGTTCTTTTCAATCGTCAGTGAGCGGAGCTTCGGGCATTTTGAAAACGCCTGCTTGCCGATGGTCCGCACGTTGGATCCGCCCGTGACCCGGGTCACCTTCTTGTTCTGGTAGAAAGCCTTGCTGTCAATAGCAGTAACCTTATATGTGATATCATCCTGTTCCACGGTTGGCGGAATGCTGATCTTAGCCTTGGCTGCCCCTTTTACAAGGGACACCTCAGGATCCGATGCTTTAGCAGAGGTCACCTTGTACTTTACTCCATCGATGGTAAATGTCGTTCCGACCTTGGCAGGAGCGGGATTTTGTGCATCTTTCGAACCCGGCACAGTGCTTTCACTACCATCGTCATTGCCGCCATTTTTCATATTGGATGTCTCTTCCGACCCATCCGACCCTTCCTTGTTTTCCGACCCTTCCGTGCTTTTTGCAACAACCTCCACCTCGCAGTAGGCTACATATGAACCCTCTGCGGAGCGTGCCAGGATTGTCGCCTTTCCTTCCTTAAGCCCCTTTAAAACACCGTCTTTTACCGACACGATCCTGTCATTTCCACTGCGCCAGCTTACGACAGGGTTTTCTGCGTCTGAAGGCTGTATCGTTGCCTTGATGGTAAGCTGCTGTCCGACCTCAAGCTTTGCACTTTCCCTGTCAAGGGACAGACCCTTTACCGCCTTGGGATTGTAAATATAATGTGCATACAGAGTGGTAACATCATCTCCCAGATTCCTGTAAGGATATGCTTTTTTGCCTTTGCCATCCGGCTCTGTATACCAGCCGTCAAAGACATAATCCTTCCGGACTGCCTCCGGCAGACAGCCGTAATAGGCACCTTCACAGTAGATCCTGCTCTTTACATCACAGGTTCCATCCCCCGCATTCAGCGTAATCGTGCGGGTGGGAATATTGGAAAAGTCTATCTTATAAATGGCCCGGAAATAGTCATAATCATCGTCATCCATATCCAAGGCTTTTCCGGTCTTCTTGTCATAGTGACGGACCTCATCCATCACCATGCGATCACCGTGATTTCCGTGAAGGATCCAGATCTCAACA
This sequence comes from Lachnospiraceae bacterium, assembly GCA_016282595.1. Taxonomy (GTDB): domain Bacteria; phylum Bacillota; class Clostridia; order Lachnospirales; family Lachnospiraceae; genus RGIG7926. The sequence continues at coordinate 3,732 of JAEEKV010000303.1, read as the reverse complement.
CTGTCATCCAGCTCCTTGACACTGCCGACCATGCACCAGTGGGATTTGCCCATACCCAGCATATCCCCGGGCTCAAGGGTGATGGTTCCGCCTTCGCCGGCATAAACCGTATCCTTCCACTGATACTGCGTGCTCTTATATCCATTTACCCCGGCCATGGCATAGGTCCAGTCGATAAAGGCCCTGCACCAGGTGGCGGGCTGGTATCCGGTAAAACGGCTGGCCTCCGTAAAATGTCCCCACTCATAGTCTACTGCTTTATTGGATAGTTTAAAGGGCTTACTGTTGGAGCCGTCGAGATGATAGGGAGAAAAGCCCTCCCGATAGCCCATCTGTGACTGGTGGATCTTGACGATATTCTGCCGCCAGTCGGTGGTCAGATTCACGGCTTGCAGATTTTTGTAGTACTTCGTTCCGATATAGGTCTCATGAAAATCAAGACCGTGAAGCGCCCGGCCGCTGCCACCGGCAAAGCAGTACCAGCTGATATCTGCCTGCCCGGTTGCATAGTAGTTATCGCTTCCCATCGGATCTGTTTCGATAACCTTTATCTTAAAATCATAATCCTCAAAAAGTGCCTCTTCCAGAGAATCACAGTTTCTGAAAAGACTCTGATCCAGCCTTTTGACATTGGCAGGGATGGTGATGGAATCCAACAAGGAACAGTTTTGCATAAACCCTTCCTTCAGCTCTGTAATGTTTGCGCTTAAGTGGATCCTCTTAAGCTTTCTGTTATTGGCAAAGGCATATTTCCCGATCTGCGTAATGGTATCCGGCATGGTGAGATATTCCAGCTTGCTTAAGTTCTGCATGGCGTTATCTCCGATGGCACGCACCGTCACCCCACCGATGGTCTGTGGAATATTAATCTGTGTCACGCCGGTAGTGTTCATTCCCGTGATGGTTCCCGTAGTGGCATCAAATTCAAAGATGCTTTCATCGCTTACCGCGATGTTAGGAAACTCTGCAGCCCTTGCGGCGATCTTTTCACTCTCGGCCTGCCGCACAGCAGGGTCCACCTCATTGACCCAGTCCTGATCGATCGCTGCCTGCCCCAGTACATAGGCATCAGAAGGATTCTGATCCGGCCAATCCTTCACATCCTCTTCCACGGGGATAGTCAGGGGAAGCTCCTTATAAATGTTCTCTCCCTCCGCTGTGCGATAGAGCAGATAGTCCACTCTGTGGTCGCTGTTAAAGAAAAAGCCGGGAGTGCTTACATCAAATTCCAGGCCTTCCTTCCGGTTGTCGGAGTGTGTGGTGTCAAGCCACCGCCACTTGCCTTCAAAATATGCGGCGCAAAACTCGTGGTCTACGGTCTCACCATTGCGATCCTCTCTCCAAAGGGTTGCACAGGGAATTCCCAGGGATTGGAGCATAACCTGAGTCATATTGGAATAGCCGCCGCAGCTGTTCAGCTGCTTTGATCTTAGGCCGGCTTCCACCTCTTTTATCCCGGTATAGACCGCCCAGGGATGATTGTCGTGTCCCTTTTCATACTCCAGCTTTTCGGTGATCCAGTTCATCACGGCCATGATCTTTTCGCGGTCTGTGGTGCAGCCTTCGGTGACCTGCTGCGAAAGAGCCCGTATGGCATCTTCCCTTTCCTTAAGCTGTGTTCCCTCTATCCGGATCTTCGTATCGGTATCGGTTCCATATTTCAGTCTCCACATATCGGTACTTTTCTGATTCATCTCCGGATCATCCAGCCATTTTTCTGCCCGCTTGCCGGATTCGTAGAACATCTTAAGGCGCACACTCGGAATGTTGACTACTTTTTCAAGACTTGCGCAATCTCCGAATATGCCCCAGTCCGTCACATCGCAGTCAGAGCCCTGTACAAAAGCAACGCCCTTTAAGGACGTGCAGGAATAAAAGGCCATCCTCCCGATATGAGCGCAGTTTCCCGGAATATCCACATATTCAAGAGAGGAACATTTATAAAACGCCATATCCTCGATCTCGGTGACAGAGGAAGGCAGGGAGATCTTTTTCAGGGAGGTGCATCCATAGAAGCATTGATTGGGGATGGTTTCGTAGCCCTCAGGGATCGAAAATTCCTCCAAGGCCGTCAGCTCAGCCAGGCTTCCCTCTCCGAGGACATTTCTGTTCTTTGGCAGATTGATCTTTTTCAGTTTCTTAAGTCCCGAAAGCTTCCACCTGCCGATGAGATTAACCTTGATCCCGTTGATCTCTTCCGGGATCGTAAGCTCCTCCATATCTCCCTCAGCCCAGGCTATGGTTCCCGTATCCGGCTCAAAATATAATTTTCCTCCGGGTACCTTATAGGTGACACGGGTGGCGGCAGGTACGATATCCGGCATGAAAAGTACCAATGCCGTCATCATAACTACGCCCAGTATTCCGTAAACGCTCTTCTTATTTTTCCAAAAACCTGTCATAGTGATGCTCCTTATGTTATTTACTTCAATTACACTTCAAAGGAACTGCAATGTCAACTACAATGTACCTCAAAGCCTGGTTTTATGAAACTGTGCAAAAAACAAAAGCAAAGCAGGTCAACTATTACTTTACCCTATCCCCTTATGGTGGTACAATATAATCATCCCATAGGGGTATCAAGGAGAAGGTTATGCGTATTTACCACGGATCAGATCATATCATCACAAAACCGGAATATGGCAAAGGCAAGAAGAACAATGACTATGGACAGGGCTTTTACTGTACGGAGGATATCGACCTTGCGAGGGAATGGGCAATCGATGTCAACCGGGATGGTTATGTCAGTTACTACGATATAGATACGAGTGCGATGCGTATTATTTATTTGGGTTCGCCTGACTACTGTGTTCTTCACTGGATTACCATCCTTCTGAATAACAGAAGATTCGAGTTGAGCACGCCTCTTGCAAAGGAGGCATATCAATATCTGAATCAGTACTTTATGCCTGATCTTTCTGATGCGGATATTATCATTGGCTACCGGGCAGATGACAGTTACTTTTCTTATGCACAGGATTTTGTGAATGGAGTAATTTCAGTTTTACAGCTTAGCAAAGCGCTGCGCCTTGGTAATCTCGGAAAGCAGGTTTTTATACGCAGCCGCAAAGCTTTTAAAGCACTTGTTTTTTCCGGTAGTGAAGGTGTTTTGGCCGATGAATGGTATGAGCATAAAAGAAGCAGAGATTTGGCTGCTCGAAATCAATATCAAAAAATGAATAAAGAAGCGTATGTCCGGGGCGATCTGTATATGATTCGCATCATTGATGAGGAGGTGAAGGCATATGATCCCCGCTTACAGTAAATTATATCTTTCCGATGCTCGGCGGACACTGGCAAACAGCCTTGATTATGCCGTAAATACTCTTGGTTTTGAAATATCCGAGTATTATAACGTATTTATTTCAAGTGACATCTGTTCCCGTTTTGAAACTGGAGATCCATTTATTATATCCGGAAAATCCGGTATAGAACTTGCTCTTATGGTTGCATCGAGGATAAATGATAAAATCGAATTCATAGAACAGGTAAATACTAACGGAAAATCCCGCGAATACTGGGCCGGATGGGCACTTGCCTTTTATCAGTGGAATACTTCATGTTCACTAAAGCTGCTAAATCAGGAAATTCCGATCACTGATATCCTTACCATGTATGACAAATATCATGAAATGGATATCATGCACTTTGTGGATAGGATCAATGAGCTGCGACAGGCGGTCAGATGTATGACCTATTTGAAGAAATATCGAGAGCTGCGGGGCTTTAGTC
>JAEEKV010000302.1 GCA_016282595.1 Lachnospiraceae bacterium | reverse complement strand
TCCTGCTCTTTTCTCTTTGCTTCCTCTAAGGCCTTGATCTGGGCTGTCTGCTGCTCCAGCTTTTTCTGCATGGTGCTGGCCTGGGCTCTTGCCTTGGCAAGCTGCTGGTCAAAATCTTCCACGGTCTGTTTCTTTTCCGTGATCAGCGTCTCCAGTCTGGACTGTTCCTGTCCCAGCTCATACCTGGAAGCCTCCAAACCCGCTTCCTCTTCTTCCAGAAGGGTCTTCAGTTCGATAACCTCCTGCTTGACGCCGATGTATTCCTCCAGCAGTTCGTGATCATAGTTGTAAAGCTTCTCCACATAGTCCGCTTTGTTTACCAGATCCGAATAGCCACTGGATTCGATAAGAGCCTGCATATAAGCCTTATCGCCCTTTTCATAGAGAAACTGCACTCTCTTTTTCATGCTCTGGTACTGGCTCGCCTCATTCTGCTCTGCGATCACCAGCTTCTCGGAAGCATCCTCGATCTCCCGCTCCTTCAACTCGATCTCGGTCTGGCATACGCCGATACTGGTTAAAATATCCACCAGCTCGGTGTTCATGGTTTCAATCTCATTGGAAACCTCGGCCCTTCCGGCCTCCAGTCCGTGGATCTGCTGGGAGATGGCATTCAGGCTTCCCTGAGTGGCATCACGTTCCTTCTTGACACTGTCAACGCTAGGAACCGCAAATGCCTCTGCCGTGCCAACCACACATAATGCAATTACTAAAATCAGTGCTGCTGCTCTTTTTCGCATCAAATCTGTCAGTCTCCTTTTATTCCGAAACCGCTTCTGCCTCTGTTAAAACGGATACGGGAGCTTTTTCCTTTACCGTTACCTTTTCCAGCAGATAGTCATCTACCTTCTGACCCAGCAGGTAATCATAGTAGGGTCCGATACCGCCTGTCTGCTCGAACATAGCCTCTGCGCTCTCATAGCCCAGATTGGTTGCTTCCGTCTGTGCCTCCTGCTGTACCTGCTCGTCGGAAAGCTCGATGCCTGCCTTCTTGGCAATGGCAGCCGCTGCTAACTTTTCCTTGGAAGTAGTTACTGCAGACTCATGGCACTTGGTCTCATACTCTTCTGTAGTCATACCCATGTACTGGGAAATGAAATCCTCTTCCGTTACGTTGTACTGGACAGCGTACTTACTCATTACGCTCTTTAATCGATCCACCTCGCTGTCAACCAGCTCCTGAGGGGGCTCTTTTACGGTACAGGTCTTATATACGGTTTCCCATACTACTGCCTTCTTTTCGGACTCGTTGCGCTCTGCACACTGCTGATCCAAGAATTCCTTTACACTTGCCTTGAACTCATCAACGGTGTTGGCATTCAGACCCATGTTGGCTACTGCTTCATCCGTCAGCTCGAGGGCTTTTTCTTCATCAATGGAATTGATCTTTACTTCAAATACAACGGCCTGCCCTGCCAGCTCTTCGCTGTGATACTCCTCGGGGAAGGTCAGGTTGAGGGAAACCTCCTCGCCTACCTTATGGCCGATCAAACCGGACTCAAAGCCATCAATAAACTGGCCGGAACCGATCAAAAGATGCTGTCCCTGGGCAGTACCGCCGTCAAAAGCTACGCCATCCTTTAAGCCCTTGTAATCGATATTCACAAGATCTCCGTCCTCTACGGTGTCCTTATCCAGCACCTGATAATCGCTGGCACCGGAGGTCTGGATGTAGTAATCAAACTCATCCTGGGTTTCCTTGTCGATGTCTTCCTGGGAAACGCTGTAGGTAGGAACCTCGATCTCCATTCCTTCATACTCGCCGATGGTTACGTACTCATCTGCGTTCATGCCCTTGGTAGAAACGGCTTCTGCCATGGTGGCGGCAGTTGCTGCGCCTTGATCCTCTGCCTTGGGGCTTTCCTGTTCCTTGTTGTCACCGCATGCTGTGAAAGCCAGCACACATGCGGATGCCAGCAATGCTGCTAATACTCGTTTTTTCATACTCCTCTTACTCCTGTTTCTTTCTACTGTCTTACTTAACGGGATCCACCGCAGCCTTCTCTTTTGCCACGGCCCATGCCCTCTGGAAGATATTCTTTTTCTTCTCAGGTTCCTTGGACTGCTTTACATTGTGAAGTCCCTTGACATCTACAATGTAAATACCGCTGACAGACGCCTTAACCTCTTTTTTCAAAGGCACCTTGTCAAAAATCTTTTCATCACATACCAGCGACATGATCTGGGGTCCGATCTTGGCCTTAACAATGGGAAGCTTGGTGCCTCTCATAAGCTTCGGCGTCTGGTCGATGACCATCTGCGGAAGTCCGGCGTCCTTGATCTTCATCCGTTTCTTATCAATGATCAGCATGGATACGGTCTGCTTCGCTGCCTGGATCTGCTCCTGCTGCTCAGCCTGTCTTTTCTGTGCCTTCTTTCCGAGAAAATAAAGCACTACAATGGCAGCGATCAACACCACCAGCATAACGATCAAAACAATGATTCCGGTTTTCATACATGTTCCCCTTTTTTACTGGATTTTCGTTATAAATTGGTTACCATAACACCATATTCCAAAACATCTTATCATCTTTTATGGCCCTATGCAAGAATTCACGGGCGATTTCACGAAGAATTCACAGCATAGGTGATATTTCACAGCCTCGACTAACAAGAAAACCGGCTGCAAATTGCAGCCGGTTTGATTTCTTACTCTGCCACGTAAGGCATCAGTGCCAAATGACGTGCACGCTTGATGGCAACGGTAAGCTCTCTCTGATGCTTAGCGCAGTTGCCGGTGATACGACGAGGAAGGATCTTTCCACGCTCGGATACGTATCTTTTCAGCTTATTCACATCCTTGTAGTCGATCTCATTATCTTTTCCGCAGAAAACACAAACTTTTTTACGTCTGCGGATGGGTCCTCTTCTCTTCATGGGAGAATCGGATTTGTCATTCTTCGTAAAAGCCATTTTCTTACCTCCATTCATTGATCCTTCTAATCAAGGCATTATTTGTCAACGAAAGGCAGATCATCTACGGTATCGGGAATGTTCAAAAACTCATCTTCTGCACTGCCACCGGAAGTTCCCGCTACGCCCGATGCTGCCTGTCCGCCGCCTGAATAACCGGAGAAGTTTCCGCCATCCGATGCTGCGTTCTTGCTCTCGCAGAATTCATGATTTTCAATTACAATATCCGTTGTATAAACCTTCTGGCCGTCCTTGTTGGTATAGCTGCCGGTCTGAATCCGTCCTTCAACGGCGATCTTGATTCCCTTGTGAAGGTATTTCTCAGCGAACTCGCCCTGTCTTCCGAAGGCTACACAGCTGATGAAATCCGCTGTGGGCTCTCCGCTGTTATTGGCGGCTGTTCTGCTGACTCTTCGATCTACCGCAATGGTGTATCTTGCCACGCACATTGCGTTGTCACCCTGGGTATAACGTACGTCAGGGTCTCTGGTCAAACGCCCCATTAGAATAACTTTATTCATATACTGTCCTTTCTTATGCCTCGTCTGCCCGAACGATCAAGAAACGTACTACATTTTCCATGATTCGAATGCGGTTTTCGATCTCTGCCGGAGCAGTGGGTGCCGCATCGAACTGGATGAAGTAGTAAAATGCCTCTTTCATGTGATCGACTTCGTAAGCAAGTCTGTACTTGCCCCATTCTTTCACATCTGTGATCTGGCCGCCGAATCTCTCGATGTAAGCTTTTGCCTTGTCCAGCAAAGCAGCTCTCTCATCGTCCTCGATCTTGACGCTCAGAGCAATGGCTAATTCGTACTTGTTCATCTAGTTACCTCCTTTTGGTCTCTGGCCTTCTAATAAAATAGAAAGCAAGGAATTTGATTTCACGGGAAATTAAGTATAACACAGTCCCAGGTGGAGATGCAAGTGTTTTTTTATGCTGCTTCCCGCTCCGTATTACCTCTGTTAAAACCATCAGATCTTCGTTACTTTTACCTTCTTGGAAAGTCCCTTCTTCCGGAACAACTTCCGGAAGAGATTTACCTTATTCTTCTGCACCTTGACTACGCAGTTATTCGGGATTCCCTTGAAGGCCTTCTTGTTGATGTCCTTATCCTTCAGGCTCTTGGCCTTGATGATGAGGGTCTTCATCTTCTTGTTGCCGGATGCAAACTGTGCCCCCAGCTTCCTGGTCTTCTTAGGCAATGTCATGGTTGTCAGAGACTTACAGTTAGCAAAAGCTTTCGCCTGAATCTCGGTGACATTGTTCCCGATCTTGGCCTTTTTAAGCTTGGTGCAGCCTGCAAAGGCGGACTCTCCGATCACAGTGGTGTTCTTTCCGGTATCCACACTTGTCAAAGACGTACAGCCCGAGAACGCCTTATCCTCAATCGTAGTAACGCTGTCGGAAACATCAACCGTCTTCAGGTTGCTGCAGTTTTCAAAAGCGCTTTCCCCAATGGTCTCAACATTATCACCGATCTTTACATCTGTCACGTTTTTATTGCCCTTAAAGGCCTCGTCCTCAATGGAAGTAACCGGGATTTCCTGACCTGCTACCGTTACGGTATCCGGGATCTCTACGTTCTTTGCAGAATCATCTGCCGGCGCGCAGTAGCTGGCCTCCAGAGTCTGCCCACTCTGACCGGACTGACCTGATTCTTCCGATCCCTTGATCACGAAGCTGTCTCCGGTGCCTTCATCCTTGACGGTGGAGCCTTCCTTCGGAACCTCGGTTGTCTGTTGATCATTTCCGCCCTGCTGGCTTCCACCCTGCTGGCCGCTGCCGGTTTCCTTCTTTTTCCATACAGCATACAATGTGATATCCGCCGTGAACGCCGCACTTGCCTTGTCCGCATACTTTGCCGTCGAAGCCGAAGCACTCTCGGCCCAGCCCAGGAACTCATATCCGTCTCTTGTAAAGGTATTGGCCGCCAGACTCGCAGCTTTTCCCTTTTCCATGCTCTGCACTGCCATACTGCCGCTGCCACCATCCGGGTTATAAGTCACCTTCACGTAAACCACCGCCGGTGTCGGGTCAGGATTCTTCTGCCACACCGCATACAGGGTGATGTCTCTTCCAAAACTTACCTGTGCCTTGTCCGCATACATCGCAGCGGTTGCCGATGTACTGTCTGCCCACCCCAGGAAGGTATAACCATCCCTCGTAAAGGCATTGGTCGAAAGAGCCGTGGCCGTATCCTTTTTCATGATCTGTATGTTCATGGCGCCACTGCCGCCGTTTGCGTTAAAGGTTACCGATATATCCGGCACGGGTTTTTTCTGCCAGATCGCATACAGCGTGGTATCTGCACCGAGTCTTACCGTGGATCCGTCCGCATACTGCGCCTCGGCAGCCGATGCACTCTCGGCCCAGCCGGCAAAATTGTATCCTTCCATTTCAAAGGCATTGGCAGAGAGCACCGTAGCCTTATACTTCTTTGTCTTGGTCGCATCCATGGAACCGGATCCGCCGTTGGCATCATAGGTAATGGTGATTCGGGATTCAATGTCCTGTCTGGAAACCATGATCACCTCAAGGCTGGCGGGATTGGTATCGTAGTGATCCTTGTCTCCGACCACCTTATACCAAACATAGTATGTACCCGGCACTGCTGTCTTCGGAACAGAAGTGGAGTACACCGTTTGTTTGTCGGTATCCACAGGTTCCATGTAAGGATTATCCGCTACGGCATACAGCATCGTGCCACCGATAGCACTTCCCGCTGTTACCAACTCCTGCTCGCTGCCGTTTTCCAAAAGGTTCGTCTTTGCTTCGGGCGGAGTTACCGTCGGACTGTTCTTAAATCCGGTTCCGTAGGCATTCAGAGATTCAATCGTTTCCGAAGACACAGTTTCCGAAGCTACTGCCAGCACATTCACCTTTCCTGCCGCGGTAAAGATCGACGCATCCTTAAAGTGACCCGAGGTGATCGCTTCCACCTTCTCCGGTCTGCTTACACTGCCGCCTTCACTGACTGCCATGTAAAGCACCGTCTCATTGCCCGCTGTCCATCCCATGCAGATCTTGCCGTCCGAGATGGTCATGACGGGATTTCCCGGACTTGCCATCTCGGTAACCTGCATCTGCTTGATCCAGCCGCCGTTGTATTTGTAAAGGGCCAGCCCGCTCTTTTCCTCGCAGAGCAGATAAGCATTTTCCCCATCTGAGGCAAGGGCTGTTTCAAATGCAACCGCATTCAGGGTGGTCTCCGTTACATTGGAGCCCCATTTTACGGTATGCAGCTTCTTATCCTCCGTTACGAAAGAAACGATAGCTTCTCCGCCGGCCGCTGCCGCCTCGATATTGTACAGAGGCTGATCCTCGACAAGGATCGTAGCACCACCAAATGCACTTCCATTCCATTTATAGCCTGCAACGTCCTTTGTCTCGGCCAGTGCACCCTCTGCTGTTTTTTCCGCCACAAGGAAAACATCAGCTCCGTCGCTGATCAAAAGCAGCTTATCCGCCACTTCACCGGAAAGGCTTTGCAGCGTCTTGATCTCTCCGCTCCAGTTGCCTCCGGACAGAGTGCCCACAGAATACTTCAAAACAGAAGACGGACAGGTCTTCATCATATCCGCTTTTGCGATCTCGCTCCAAACGGCAAGGTACTTCCCATCGGAAAGGGCGATCACGTCAAAGGCCGGGATCAAGCCATCGGTGGAAGTGATGGTGGCAGGATCTGCCCACACATTTTCACCCGCAGCCTTGGAAAAGCGCAGTCTCACATTCCCGCCCTGTCTCGTAAGATCGGTATAGGCAAAGGATCCATCTCCTCCTTCATTCGTGGCAAAGCCGCCAATGGGAAGCAGATTGCTGACTACCTTTTCAGGCCTTCCGTTAAAGGTCGAGGTCGTAAAGTCATTTCTGCTTCTCATTGTATTCTTCACTACGATCGAGGTCATAGAGAAGGTCGTCTGCGTTCCGAACTGGTATTTGAAGGGGATCTCCGCAAAGGTGAAATCCTTCTCTCCGTTGATGAACCAGGTATCAATCTCGATATGCGCATCCGCTACCACCTTGCCCTCTACGGAATTCATATGGAATCCATCTTCCGAATCCACAGTAGCGCTGATGGTCACCATATCCTCCAGTTTATCATTATTACCGGAAAGCTTCAGATTGGCTTCCGCTCCCAAAGCGCCGCCCATTGCCTTTGCATAAATGCCCAGACCTGCCCCTGCGCCCAGGGTAAAGGTTACATCATGTACCGGGTCCTTCCCTTTTTCAATGGTGTAGGTATAGGTTCCGTCCGCTCCCACGGCTGCCGTCACCTTGGCTCCGATATCCAGGGCACCGCTCTTTTCCAAAGAGGCCAGAACCGGTCCTACGGGAGGCACCGACCCAAAAGCTGCAAAGCCGCTGACCTCAGCATTGATATGCACCTGAGCATTTGCGCCAAAGGAATACGCTTCCTTTATGATCTTGTTGTCACTGTCCAGGGTATCCGCCGCAGCCAGGGTAAAGGTTCCGGTAGGCGGATTGTCTTCGTCAAACTCCACCTTCACCGGCAGCGCTTTAAACATCGCCGGCAGGTAGTCATCCATCTCCAGATCCTGGGCCAAAACACTGACATTATAACTGTGGGATACTTCACAGTCCTCTCCTGCCACAGCCATTTCCCATCCGCCTTCCACTGCCACGCCAAGGGTACTCGGCAAAATGGACATATAGGCTTTTTCCGCATCGGAAACAGACTTCTTTCCCTGAAGAAGCTGCATCTTTACGGAATAGGAATAATCCAGGTATCCTTCATCTGAAAGCTCGATACTCGATTCGAAGGAAGGCAGGGGAATGAGGGACCCTGTAGGCTGAGAAAGCTCTGCCAGTTTTTCCACAGCGCCGCCTCCTACGGCCTTGGCATTGGCCATCAATGTTATATTTTCCAGCATGGCCGCACAATCGCCGCTCATTCTGACACCGATGAGCTGATCCCCTTCGCTTTCGCCGGAATAATCCACCTTATAGATCTGCACTGCATCTCTGTCGGTAACCGCCACCAGTGCCGGCTCAAAACCGTCAGGCGGCAGCTCCCACAAAGGAGTTGTCAGTTTCATTTCATAGGTATAACCACCACCATCCGCAATATCCGTAAAGACGATATCCTTTTCTCCGGAAAAACGTCTGTAATAAACGTGTCCTAAAGCACCTTTTTCCAGTTTATCGATCCATTCCAACGCCGCGGAAGGATTGTAAGCATTCCCTTCCATGGCGGGCAGTGTCAACTCCTCAGGTGTATCGGAATAATCCGGATTCTTGAAGGTTCTGGCATCTACCAGATACAGCTCTTTTAGGTAATCATTGTATGCCGTATCAACTTCAGCCTCCACAGTCAGATAAAGCTTTCCCTTACCCAGGTTGGTAAGAAACTCCACGGTATTGCTGCTGCCGATAAAGTTGACGCCGGGCAAAAATGCACCCTTCCTGTCAAAGGTTACCTTGGTGTCCGGCTCGGGGAAGGTGGGCTGGACCACGCGGCCTAATTGAACTGTGGTCTGTGTCCCTGCTTGAACATTCTCCTTCTTTACAGTGACGCTTGCGGTCGCATAGCCGGGAGCAGTCACATCCAGCGTATAATCCTGATAGGTTAACTCGTTGTTACCTACTGTAGCGGCATTCCCGCTTGCGTCCGAATGAACATAGACCGGCTGTCCGTGATCGGTGCCGGTAAGCCTTAGGGACGCTCCTCCCACCGGGTTGCCGGCATCGTCTATTACCTTCAGCTCGTAACCATAGCTGATCCTTCTCAACGGAACATAGAAAGTTTCCGTTGACCCATCATAATAGGTTCTCGTCCCACTGGGATTATGACACTCCCATTCATAACCGGATACCTCGGCCTGTGTAACTTCCCCGCTGCAGGTCTGCTGTGCGTAGGAGGTTCCGGAAGAAAACTGCTTGCCG
>JAEEKV010000301.1 GCA_016282595.1 Lachnospiraceae bacterium | reverse complement strand
TGGGGACTGAAGTATCACGAGCTTTTGTTTACAAAGCCCAATGCAGATTTTTATGTGGATGATAAAATGATGGATCTGGGATTTTTGTATAAGGAATTTGAAAAGAAGTAAAAGAAAAAAGCTACGTATCGGATATCCGGTGCGTAGCTTTTTTAGCAGTAGTTGTTGAATAAAAAGCCGCTGTATGCGCTGGTGGTGTAAGGATCGGCGTAGTTCTTGCCGGGGTTCTTGTAGGCCACGATGGTCTTATTCACGTATTCCATCGGGTTGATGGAGATCTGTCCGGTCTTGCGGATCATGGAGTTGGCAAAGTCCTTAACCGGCTCCAGGGTCTTGCGTGCATCCTGGGAGGATGCGGCGGTCTTTAATTTTTCATCATCGATGTTCAGCCGCCCCTGCTCATCGAAGGTAAGTCCGATGGACTCCAGATCCTGAGCGTAATGCCTGGTCATGAGGGAAAGCTCCGAGTGAAGCTGTCCGCTTCTGGTGTGATCGCTGCTGACTTTGAAGGTGTTATCCAAAAAGCCGTTATAGCTATCTACCAGAGAGTGGATATTCTCAGCCAGGGAATCCACATCACCCTTCAGTCCGATCTGGGTGGTGACATCCGGAGAAGGGGAAAGGCCGGTGAGGGTTACCTCAAACTGCTTCTCCACCGTAAAGGTATTGGAGGAAGCACTTCGCTCGATGCCATTGATCTCAAAGAGGGCATCTGCAGGCTTCTGTTTTACCTGATCCAGCCCCAGATAATCCACAATTCCGCTGTTCTGGGAGGTGTTATCATCGCTGATCCTGAAGATCAGGCTGCGATCCGGCGGAGCACCGGTCTGGGTGGAAGTTAGGTTCAGGGCGCTGTTCCCTTGTCCGTCTTCCTCAACTTTTCCTTCTACGCCGATCTCTGCATTGGAGATCAGTCTGGCGAGTCTCTCCTGGATCACCTGATTGGTGTCTTCCGGTCTGATCTGGAACTGGAACTCATATCCGATATCATTGATGGAAAGGTCGAAGGAGTAAGCGCCGGGCCGCAGGCCTATGGAACCTCCGGAAGGAAGACTCTTTCCGGCGTTCTCCTGCGGGCTGGCCAGCCTTGCAACCTCCAACTCAAAGGGAGGTACAGGTGTGGCATTTTCCTCTGCCAGATATTTTACGGAAGCGATTTCCGGTCTGGTGGAATAGGGCATCTTGTGATCCAAAACGCCGCTCTCACCCATATCGCTCTCGGTGGAGATCACGGAATTGCGGAAGGAACGCGCATTTTCCTTCAGGGAGATCGCAAAGGATTTGGCCTCTTCACTGCGATCGAAGATAGCCAGAGGGCTTTCTTTATTCAATTTCACGATGGAATTATAGACACGCTTGAGCTCGTCCTTCTTGTGAGTGTCGAGCTTGGTATTTGTCTTGGGTGCGTATTCAGCCAGGTAGTGATTGTAAACCTGGTTGAGTGCATCATATTTAACACCTGCCATCAGAAGCCCTCCTTTCTTCCCTGAAATTAGCCTTGTATGTGGGACAGATGCGACATCTCCTTGTCTTCGTCCCGGCCTGGGCATATAATATGGCTATAGTAACGCTATTTTTATGCCATTATCATATCACGAAAGAGGGGCAAATGCAAGCATTTTTAGCGAAAAAACCCGATAAATAAAGGGGTTTCACGGATTCCTCTATCTGGTTAAATAAATAACGGGCGATACAAGATATTGTATTTTTTTGACGAATTTTTTCTTATATAATAGGAAACGGGCTTGAAAAAAGTTTTTATCCCGGATATAATTGCAAAAGAAATATCAGAAAAAATGCGGTTTTTCGTAAAAAATCATTTGACGAAGCGATAACCGTATGCTATATTAGGAAAGCAACGAAGGGCGAAAAGCCTTTTTTTGTTGCGGCAAAGTTGTGCGTAAGAGAAACGGAGGAAGACCAGTATGCGTACCAGGATTACATTAGCTTGTACCGAGTGCAAGAACAGAAACTACAATATGACTAAGGATAAGAAGACGCATCCGGACAGAATGGAGACCAAGAAATATTGTCGGTTCTGCAAGAGACATACGTTGCATAAAGAGACCAAATAAGAGGTGGCATTATGGCTGAAAAACAGGAAGAAAAAGTAGGCTTCGCAAAGGGGCTGAAATCCGAGTTTAGTAAAATTATCTGGCCCAACAAAGAGACACTGGCCAAGCAGGCGGTTGTTGTTACCTTGATTTCCGTAGTTCTGGGCGGCGTGATCGCCATCCTGGATCTGGTTATGCAGTATGCGATTAACCTGATCATCGGAATCTGAGGCCTGTTGAAGAAAAAGGAGTCGCAATATGTCAGATACACAAACACAAACTCCGGAAGCGAGCTGGTATGTCGTTCATACTTATTCCGGTTATGAGAATAAGGTAAAGGCGAATATCGAGAAGACGATCAAGAACCAGAATCTGCAGGAGAGGATCATTGAGGTCCGTGTGCCGATGCAGGATGTTGTAGAACTCAAGGACGGCGCTCGCAGAACGGTTTCTAAGAAAATGTTTCCGGGCTATGTTCTGATCAATATGATCATGGATGATGATACCTGGTATGTTGTCCGCAATACCCGTGGTGTTACGGGCTTCGTTGGACCGGGATCAAAGCCTGTGCCTTTGACTGAGGCAGAAATGAAGCCTTTGGGAATCCATGTGGAAAATGTTACCGTGGATTTTGCAGAGGGCGATACCATTGCCGTTGTAGCAGGTGTTTGGAAAGATACCATCGGCGTGGTACAGCGTATGGATTTCGGAAAACAGTGTGCTACTATCAACGTAGAGATGTTCGGGCGCGAGACGCCTGTTGAGATCAGTTTTGCCGAGATCACAAAGATGCGCTGATATGGCAGACCAAGGCGAAGCAGCCGACGTGCTAGCACGGGAGGATGATTCGATTTGGGATGCTAACGGACATGAGCAAAAAAGCGCGAAGCGCGATTTGCGAATGGCCGTAGTGATGCGGGAGTGCGCAGCACGTAGCATCACGTATATCAGCGAAACATAAAGCGCGAAG
>JAEEKV010000300.1 GCA_016282595.1 Lachnospiraceae bacterium | reverse complement strand
CTCTTTGCTATTATGGCAAAATCGACCGCTTGAACACAAAGAAGATGGTAGATTCCCTGGGGATTGAGATTTTTTCCAAGGATGAGCTGTCGCAAATGGGGGAGGACGATCCCATTATCTGCGTGGATTCCCAAAAGAATAACGGCAATATTCTCGATCTGATCGGGGATGAAGTGGCCTGCGTGGATCACCATCCGACAGCGGTGCCCGTGGATTACTTTTATAAAGATGTGCAGATGGTGGGCAGTTGCTGCACGATCGTCTCAAAATACTATGAGGATTTCAATATCCAGCCGAACCGGATGACCGCAACAGCGCTGATGTACGGTCTGCAGATGGATACCGGCGGATTTACCAGAGGCGTAACGGAAGGTGATGTGCATGCTTTCGGTTTTCTGCATCCCTTAGCGGACCACGAGATCCTTTCGAAACTGGAGCAGAACCAGTTGGAATTTGAAGATCTGCAGGCATATGGCGCGGCAATATCCAGCATTCAGGTGTATGACAAGATCGGTGTTGCCTGCATTCCCTTTGCCTGTCCGGATGCCCTGATCGCCATCACCTGCGATTTTATTCTCTCTCTAGAGGAAGTGGACATCGCAGTAGTCTATTCCAAGCGCAAAGACGGATATAAATTCTCTGTCAGGGCGGAAGGTTTCCTGCCAAATGTCGACTGCGGAAAAATGATCGCCAAAACCCTCGAAGGCATCGGCAGCGGCGGCGGACATGCCTATATGGCTGGCGGTTTTGTGCCGCTTAGCGGTATTGAGCAGCTGGGCAATAACCCGGATGAAGTGATCGTGGAGCGGCTGCTGAAAGCCGTAGAAAATACTGTCAACAAATAAGCTGCCGGCGGTATTTCTGTACGGAATATGGATGATCATTTTCGTGATTCGATACAGGCATTACAGAAAAAAGAGGGCCGGGAGATTGGTTGAAATAGAACTATAGGTGTAAATGACAGATGAAAAAATACGTACGCGTAGCAATTATAATATAAATGATGATCATGCTGAGTGGATGTGGCAGTAAAATGAAGACTCATAATGTAGAGTCTGTGAAAGATTTTCTTGTTCAGAAGGGGTACTGCAATGATGACCTTAAAGGATACTCACTTGCCGGCATATCAGATATCGGCGGCCTTCTTAATAATTCGTTGTCGTTTTACTTTTATGATTATGGAGACCAAAAAGAAGCGCTTGATGAAATAATGCCCGTTTTTCTTGCTGATGATCTGAGTACATATGATGTGACGGAAAATTCGAATTCTACTATTTATGAGAAAGACAGAGAGAATGCCTATTTACTATATGTACGAGTTGACAATACATTACTTTTGATATCGGGCCCAAAGGAAAAAAAAGAAGAAATCAGATCCCTTGCTAAAGGCTTAGGGTATTACAGATAGCGCTGATCCTGCTATGAAAGGAAAAAATGATGAAGAAATTGGCAAATGCTATCAGAATATATCCGGCTGACAGACAGCTTTTGGAAGATAACATAGCCTCGCAAAAAATCCTGGAAAAGTGCGGATTCAAAGCCACCGGAGAAATAGGAGAAGAAGGTCCCGGATTTATCGTTTACAAAGAATAAAGTGAGCGGGATAAACTATTCATGTGAGAAAGGAGAAGGAAAATGGTAAAACATGTGATTTTGTGGCAACTGAAAGATGAACTTACGGAGGAAGAAAAGAAGGCGGCAAAGGCCGATATCAAAGCAGGGCTTGAGGGGCTTGCCGGACAGATCCCCGGACTTGTTACCATAAAGGTCATCACAGAGGGGCTTGATTCTTCCAATGCAGATCTGATGCTGGACTCTTTGTTTGAAGATGAGGCGTCTCTGAAGGGTTATGCTGTGCATCCTGCTCATGTAACAGTTGCAACAGGGGTTGTCAGACCGAAAGTGAAAAACAGAGTCTGCATGGACTATGAGGAGTAAGGTAGTCAGTGGTTTTCGCTTTGGTCTTGACCGGCTTGAGATTCTTGGGTAATACAACAAGTTTGAAATGTATCATAGAGGAAATTGAAAATGGAAACATGGGATGCATATGATTCGGATCTTGAGATCATTGACGGCATGACGCTTATCCGCGGGGAGGAAGATGCAATCCCGGATGGCGTATACCATCTTGTATGTCATATTCTTGTGAAACATCAGGATGGCACATTTCTGATCATGAAGCGGGATCTGCAAAAACCATATCCCGGTATGTGGGAGGCAACTGCAGGCGGATCAGCATTAAAAGGTGAAACGCCGCTGGAATGCGCTTTTCGGGAACTGCGGGAAGAAACAGGATTGTCTGTTTCAAAGCTGACAGAGATCAGTCGCCAGGCATGGGATCCAACCCATAGCTTTTACGTGGAGTATCTTTGTGAAACAGATTGTGACAAAGACAGTATCATACTGCAGGAAGGCGAAACCATAGCATATAAATGGGTGAAAGCCGATGAAATCTGTCAGATGAAGTCAGACGAATTGCTGAGCGAAAGGATGAGACAGTATATCAGCAAAAACGCAGGGACAATGAAATTGGTATTTCCACGGCCGGAATATAAAGAAAAAGCCATTGCATATATCAACGAGTTTTATGAGCATGGCTCAGAAATCAATGGGAGCGGGTCTCTCGACAACTTTCTGAAAGAATCCACATATGAAGATTGGCTTGAAAAAGTGCTTCATTATATTGATATTGCCAATATCCAGAAACCAAATGTTCCGGATCTTACTTACTTTTATGTCAGGGAAACCGATGATCGGATTGTCGGTATGGTCAATATCAGACTTGCATTAAACGATTTTCTGAGGAAGGAAGGCGGTCATATCGGTTATTCGATAAGACCGACAGAGCGACGGAAACACTATGCCACGGATCTGCTCGTCCGGGCTTTGGATGTTTG
>JAEEKV010000299.1 GCA_016282595.1 Lachnospiraceae bacterium | reverse complement strand
CGAGAACGAAGAAAACAAGGAAGAACTCGATAACGAAGAGATCGAAAACGAAGCGAACGAAGAAAGAGAAGCTGACAACGAGATTCTTGAAGAAGGTGCGTCTCCTGAAGTTGAGGAGGAGAAAAAAGAAGAAATCAAAGAAGAGATCAAAGAAGAGGTAAAAGAGGAAGTAAAAGAAGAAAAACCCGAGATCAAGAACGAAGAGATCAAGGTAGAAGAGATCAAGGAAGAAGAAAAGGAAGATATAAAAGAGGAGAAAAAGGAAGAAGAGAAAAACATAAAGATCGAGAAGCCGGAGGATGATGGCTTAGAGATCCTCAATATCAATGCAGAGCGTCCCGATCTTGCAAAGGAAGAGGGTCCTGACGCCCATCAGAAGCAGGATGCTCCCAAGTTTAAAACACTTATCGGAAGAAGACCTAAGAATGATGCAAAGGATCCGTTATCAAACAAAGAACCCAAGGCTAAGCCCAGACGGATCAGCGATCTGACTCCGGAGGAGTTTTTCAGCAATCAGAATGCCTATATAAGCTGCAGCAAGAGCACGCGTGTTAACATGATGAAGAAGTATCTGATCGATCGTGCAATGAAAGTATATGATTATAAGGCACCGAAAGGATATGATACGGAGGATTGCTATGACAAGTATCTTTCCAACAATGAAGTGGGAATGCAGATAATTGAAGATATGGCAGGAAAGATCAGCGCCAAGGAAGCCCTTCGTATCATGAACGGGAAGGACATTATGAAGGTGTGCTTTGACAGATTTGATCCCAATGTGAAGGAGCACACGGACGAGGCCAGGGTGGAAAATGCGGAGCCGATCTACTACGGCAGTAATCCTGAAAACAAATCGATGCTGTCCAAGAGTAAGGAGCGTTTCTTTAGTGGGCTTTTGAATCCCAGCATAACGGTAGGACAGATGCAGCAGATCTGCAAGGATAAGCTGACAGATGCCAAGGAAAGACCTTTTAATATCAACTATGATAATGCCTCCAAAGCGGCAGATCTGGTCTTTGCCGATCTGATGACCAGAAACCGTGCGACAATGGACGGCGGATACTTCGGAAAGACAGCCGATCAGCTCATCCGTCCGAGACAGTCCTGGACGATCGATAATCGTGAATTTACCTTAAATGAGCAGCCAAAGGGTAAAAATGACCTGACCTTGAAAGAGCATAATGCAAAGATGCAGAAAATGCGTGAAAGGATGATGAATGACGAGGTCTTTAAAAAGGTCTTAAAGCAGGGCGGCACCTCGGAAGACTTTTTGGCTCGTTACAAGAAGGAATGGAACCGGAAGATGGAATTCTCTGCAGGTAAGGAAAATGTACTTGTCAGAAATCGTGCGATCGATGATAAGGCATTGACCATCACCGATGAGGAGAAGCAGTTCTTTAAGGATCTGTATAAAAATATGCAGACCTATAATAATAACAAGGTCAGAAAGGGCGTCAATGAGGATATGATGAATGCCCTGAAGAATGTCAATGACAAGGCTGCAGCAGGAGATCTTAAGGTATGGGATATGAAGGTTTTGAACTATGCAAGCGCCCATTACTATATGTCCAGAAAGGGAACCTTTATGGAACCTGTGACCCAGGCCGGCAAGGACAGACTGAGTGCTTCTGCAGACATTCAAAAAATGGCAAATAGCGTTTTGGATGATTTTGATAAGAAACTGCAGACGGAAGGCATTAAGAAGGATGAACAGATCTATAAGAAAAATAATCCTGAGAATGCTTTGAAGATGAAGAAATAAAAAGTAATAAGGGCCCGCGACGAAAGTCGCGGGCCTTATTACTTTTTTAACGATTTTGGTAAATTCTCTTCAGGTTGGAAAGCTGCGACGTTGTGTTGATCATCAGAAGATCCAGCACTGTCAGCGCACACATACATTCCACAACAACCACAGCACGGGGGACGATGACGGGATCGTGACGGCCTTTGATGGTGAGCTTCATGGGATCTCCGTTTCTGGTGACTGTATCCTGCTCACGGAAAATAGAAGGAGTAGGCTTAATATGAGCCCGCAGGATGACGGGACTTCCATCTGAAATGCCGCCCAGAGTTCCTCCGCTGTGGTTGGTGGTCTTGCGGATCACTGCATTTTCCGGAAGATAAGCGCTCAGCTCGTTGTAGATGACGGCATATCCGCTTTGGTGACCGGCATCGGTATCTGCAGTGTCAGCACAAAAGGCATCATTGTTTTCGCTGCCCTTCATTTTGGAAACGGCAACGCCGTCGCCGATCTCTACGGCCTTGACGCCACCGATACTCATGATCGCCTTTGCCAGATCGGCATCCAGCTTATCAAATACCGGCTCGCCGATACCGGGGATCATTCCTGTGATCCGGCATTCGATCACGCCGCCGGAGGAATCTTTTTCTTCCATACATTCCTTTAAGTAAGATTCCGCTAACTTTGCAGCCTCTGCATCAGGCATAGCGCAGGGGTTTTTCGTGATCTGCGTTTCATCATAATTCTCTTCATTGATACTGATGGGCCCGATGCTTTTGGTATATGCGGTTACGGTAATGCCCAGCTCTTCCAGGATCTTGGCGGCAATGGCACCGGCAGCAACCCTGGCTGCGGTCTCACGTCCCGAGGAACGTCCGCCGCCGCGATAATCCCGGAAACCGTATTTTTCATCAAAGGTAAAATCCGCATGTCCAGGACGATAGCATTCGGCAATCTGGGAATAATCAGCTGAGTGCTGAGCTGTATTGCGGATCATCATGGCAATGGGGCAGCCTGTGGTTTTTCCTTCAAAGACGCCGGATAGGATCTCCACAGCATCCGCTTCCTTTCGCGGTGTGGAAATAGAGCTGTTTCCCGGCTTTCTGCGATTCAGATAGTACTGGATATCGCTTTCCGAAAGCTTAAGTCCTGCCGGACACCCATCAACGATGACGCCGATGGCCGGGCCGTGGGATTCTCCGAAGGTCTGTATTCTGAATAATGTGCCGATTCCGGAACCTGCCATAGTTGTTCTCCCTTGTATTTGGAATGGTTGCTTTAACGCTTAAGTTCTTTTAGTATAACGGATATCAGGCCATGTGACAAGGCATCAATTGCCTGCCAGCTCTTCTGCACGGGTCAGTGCATCATCGATATGGGGAGCAAAATTGTCCTTGCCGATCTTTTCATCAAAGCCTGCCTTCTGGATGACGGTCAAAGGCTGCTCATTCACATGGGAAAGCACGATCTGAATGCCTTTCTTGGCGCAATCCTCATAAAGCTGCTCTAAGTTGTGCATAGCCGTAGCATCCATGGCTCCCACACTTCTCATACGGATGACAAGAACCTTGGTATCCGGTTTAAAGGAGATCTGCAGGATCTTTCCGGCTGCAGCAAAGAACATGGGGCCGGAGAACTCATAAACTACCGTATGATCGGGGATCTTACGAAGGGAAAGACTGTCGGGATCATTTTCATCATCCACTTCCTTCCAGCCTTCTACCTGGGTAACGTCGCTCATGCGCTTCATAAAGAGGACGGAGGTCACGATAATACCCACCTCGATGGCAACCACCAGGTCAAAGATCACAGTCAGTGCAAAGGTCAAAACAAGCACCACAATATCACTCTTAGGTGAGGATTTGCAAAGCTTGGCAAAGTTGCGCCAGCCACTCATATTATAAGCTACCTGGAACAGGATGGCAGCAATACAGGGCATGGGAATCATTTTTGCAAAGGGCATCAAAAAGGCAACCACCAAAACCAGCATAATGGAATGTACCATACCTGCAATGGGAGTACGTCCGCCGCTTTTGATGTTGGCGGCTGTTCTTGCAATGGCACCTGTTGCCGGGATACCGCCGAAGCAGGCAGATCCGATGTTACCAAGACCCTGTGCGATGAGCTCCATATTGGAGCGGTGGGTGGAACCGATCATGGAATCTGCCACAACTGCCGAGAGCAGGGATTCGATACCTGCCAAAAGGGCGATGGTAACAGCATTCATGAACTGAGATTTGATCATACCAAAGGTAAACAGG
>JAEEKV010000298.1 GCA_016282595.1 Lachnospiraceae bacterium | reverse complement strand
GGCTTACGACCAATTGAGAATGAGATAGAGGTTGCGGTGATCATCAGTACCCTGCAGGATGCGTTAGGAGCAGTAGAGTGCAGGCAAAAGGGAAAACCGCCGAAAGAGGAGAGTTTCCTAAGACTTTTTTCTTGGGCATGCAGTTAAGAGCTGTATGACTGTCATTCGGAAATCCGGATGGAGGGCTATCGACATAGAGATTTTTATGCCGGCCTTCTTTGGTCGGTTTTTTTCTACCCATTAGGCGCCGACAGGATCGGCAGAAAGCGGCAAAGCCGCAGCAGCAGGGCTGCAGAAAGGAGTGCATTATGGCAATTTTTCAAGGAGCAGGCGTAGCGATCACAACTCCCTTTGACAGAGAGGGAAAAGTAGATTACAAAACCTTCGAAAAACAGATTGAAAGACAGATTGAGGGCGGAACCGATGCCATCATCGTTTGCGGTACCACAGGTGAGTCCTCCACCCTGGATCATGAGGAGCACCTGGCAGTGATCAAATACTGTGCAGAGGTTGTAAACCACAGAATTCCCGTAGTGGCAGGAACCGGTTCCAACTGTACGGAGACAGCCATCTATCTGTCTCAGGAGGCAGAGAAATGCGGCGTTGACGGTCTTTTGATCGTAACCCCCTATTACAACAAATGTACCCAGAAAGGTCTGAAAGAGCACTATACCATGATCGCTGAGGCGGTGCATACCCCCATCATCATGTACAACATTCCGGGACGTACCGGTGGTGTGTTCATTCAGCCTGAGACCGTAGTGGATCTGGTAAACAATGTAGAAAACATCGTAGGTGTAAAGGATGCAACCGGTAACCTTTCCGGCGTTGCCCAGCTGGCTCACCTGGCAGGGGGCACCGTGGATATCTACAGCGGAAACGACGATCAGGTAGTTCCCATTTTATCTTTGGGGGGCAAAGGTGTGATCTCCGTTCTGTCCAACGTGGCACCCCGCCAGACCCATGATATGTGTGCAAAATTCTTCGAGGGCGACGTAGCAGGCAGCCGTCAGATCCAGCTGGATGCCATTCCGCTGATCAACGCTCTGTTCTGCGAAGTGAATCCCATCCCTGTGAAAAAAGGTATGGAGCTTCTTGGTATCGATACCGGCGTAGTTCGCCGTCCGCTGACTGAGATGGAGCCTGCCAATGCAGAGAGACTGAAAAAAGCAATGCAGGAGTTCGGTATTCTGTAAGATACCCACAGAAGGGAGAAAAAAGATGACAAGAATCATTATGTGCGGCTGTAACGGGAAAATGGGACAGACCATAACCAGGATCGTTTCCGAGGATCCGGCTGCCGAGATCGTGGCAGGAGTAGATCCCTTTGACGGCATTACCAATCCCTATCCCGTATTTGCCGATATCAAGGATTGTAACGTAGAAGCAGATGTGGTCATCGATTTTTCCTCTGCCAAGGCGGCAGACGGTTTGATGGACTACTGTGAGGAAAAGGGCCTGGGCCTGGTGCTTTGCACCACGGGACTTTCCGAGGAGCAGATCGAAAGGGCCAAAGCTCTGGCAGCTAAGATCCCGGTTCTTCGCTCCGCCAATATGTCCCTGGGTATCAACCTGTTGGAAAAGCTTTTGGTGGATGCTACCAAGGTGCTGGCGGAAGCAGGCTTTGATATTGAGATCGTGGAAAAGCATCACAACCTAAAAAAGGATTCACCTTCCGGAACGGCTCTTGCTCTGGCAGACGCCGTATCTGAAGGCCTTGATGAGCCCTATGAATATGTCTATGACAGAAGCGGTCGCAGCATTCAAAGACCCAAGAAGGAGATCGGCATCTCAGCCGTACGGGGCGGTACCATTGTAGGAGATCACGACGTGATCTTTGCGGGAGAGGATGAGGTGATCACCTTCTCTCACAGAGCCTATTCCAAGGCGGTTTTCGGAAAGGGCGCTGTACAGGCAGCGAAGTTTTTGCAGGGAGCTTCTGCAGGACTTTATACCATGTCGGATGTGATCGGATAAAAGAAGCACAAAAAGGAGAGCGGTATGCAGTTTCGACCCTGTATCGATATCCATAACGGCGCAGTGAAGCAGATCGTGGGATCCTCCCTTACGGATGCGGGGGATCAGGCCCGGGAAAACTTTGTTGCAAAGCAGGATGCGGCCTATTTTGCCAAGCTGTATGAGAGCCGGGGCCTTCGGGGCGGACACGTGATCCTTTTAAACCACAAAGACAGCGAGTACTATGAAGCCACCAGGCAGCAGGCACTTTTGGCCTTGTCGGCATATCCCGCAGGACTTCAGGTAGGGGGCGGCATCACCACGGAGAATGCAGCAGCCTTCCTTACAGCAGGAGCCAGCCATGTGGTAGTCACTTCCTTTGTATTTCGGGAGGGCAGGATCGATTTTGACAGGCTGAGAGAGCTGGAAAGTGCAGTGGGCAGAGAGCATCTGGTGCTGGATGTGAGCTGCAAGAGCTTTGAGGGGCGGTATTTTGTCTGTACCGACAGATGGCAGAAAAAGACGGACTTTGAGCTGACAGAGGAAAACCTTACCATGCTTTCCGCCTTCTGTGATGAATTTCTCATCCATGCAGTGGATGTGGAAGGAAAGAGCAGGGGTATCGAAGAGCAGGTGGCAAGGATCCTGGGAAGCTGGGCGGCAAAACGGCCGGACTTTCACGAAAAGATCACCTATGCCGGAGGCGTGGGAAGCTTTGAAGATCTGGAAAAGCTCAGGCAGCTGGGAGGCGGTCATGTAAATGTCACCATCGGCAGCAGTCTGGATCTCTTCGGGGGGGATATGGCCTTTGAAGAGGTGCTGAGGATCTGTAAAGAAGCTTAGGAAAACCTTTAACAAAGAGAAAAAAGAAGATCATATAAAACACAAAAGAACCGCTGGTAACAGCGGTTCTTGTATTAATCCGTTAATACATTTGTGTATCTTAAAACCTAAATCTTGTTTGAAAATTTATATTTTAAAAAGGCACATGAAAAACTGATTAATCTTGTGAAGCATTAAAGCTTGTTGACATTAACTGCCTGCGGTCCTTTTTCACCCTGAACTACTTCGTACTCAACAGCCTGGCCTTCTTCCAAAGACTTGAAGCCTTCCATGTTCAGTCCTGAGTAGTGAACGAATACGTCATTTCCTGCTTCGTCAGAAATGAAGCCGTATCCCTTCTGATTGTTGAACCACTTTACTGTACCTTTGTTCATTGTTTTTCTCCTTCCAAAAGTATTACATCGCAGTTTCTACGACAGTGACAGAATACCATAAATAGGGCAAATTGTAAAGAAAAAGCGAACAATTTGTGAAATGTGTACACCTGTGGATAGGCATTTTTGTACGAAATGTTCGCCCAATATGACAAATAGTTCGTGAATATCTTATATTGTCAAGAAAGCCCTGATATGTTAAGTTATCTCATTGGGAGAAATCCCAAGAAAACCGAAGATTCAGGGAGACAACAAAGGAGAACGACATGGAGAAGGGGAAAAAGATACTGCACAAGATTTTTATTGACGGTTTATCCGGCATGGCAACGGGATTGTTTGCCACGCTGATCATCGGAACCATCATTGCACAGATCGGCGCTCTGCTGCCCGGTGTTGTGGGCACCAGCGTAGTCATGATGGGAAAGATCGCATCCTCCGTAACGGGTGCGGGCATCGGTATCGGAGTTGCCATCAAATATAAAGAGAGCCCCCTTGTTATTATTTCCTCTGCTACGGCAGGTATGATGGGAGCCTTTGCTTCCAAGATCCTGGCAGGTACCGTTCTGGTGGAAGGCGTTATCAACTACGCAGGGCCCGGTGAACCTCTGGGAGCCTTCATCGCAGCATTGGTTGCCATCGGTATGGGACATCTGGTAAGCGGAAAGACCAAGGTAGATATCCTCATTACTCCCTTCGTAGCCATTGTCAGCGGCTCTGCCGTAGGCCTTGTACTGGGACCGCCCATTTCCGCTTTCATGGCATTTTTGGGACAACTTGTAAACGTTAACGTAGAGGCCCATCCCTTCGTAGGCGGAATTATCGTATCCGTTCTCATGGGTATCATCTTAACCCTTCCCATCAGCTCCGCAGCTCTGGGAATCATTTTGAATCTTTCCGGTCTTGCAGCCGGAGCGGCAACCGCAGGATGCTGCGCCAATATGGTGGGCTTTGCAGTGGCAAGCTTTAAGGACAACGGCATCAATGGTCTTCTGGCTCAGGGCCTGGGAACCAGTATGCTGCAGATCGGTAACATCGTAAAGAAACCCGTGATCTGGCTTCCGGCCATTTTAACCAGCGCCGTTCTCGGACCGGTATCCACTCTTGCATTTAAGATGACCAACAATGCTACGGGTTCCGGAATGGGTTCCGCAGGTCTTGTGGGACAGATCACCACCTATCAGACCATGGCACCTGAGGTTGGTGCAGGCATGGCTCTTGTAAAGATCATCATCCTGCACTTTGTGCTGACGGCAGTGCTTTCCTTCCTGTTCACTGTATTATTGAAAAAAGTAGGCTGGATCAAAGATGGAGACATGAAGCTGGACGTGTAGATATTGCTATTCACAGATGGATATCAAAAAGAAGCAGCTCGCAAGTTTACTTGCTGGAGCTGCTTCTTTTTAATATCCAACCTGCGAAGCAGGAATTCCCAGCTTCATGAGTAATCGTAGCACGAAGTGCGGAGAAGCCGCGAAGCGGCGGATTACGAATGGTGCCGGGAATTTCTGTGAATAGAATATCTCATATTAATCATCTGCATCCTTCATCTGCATTCTCTCAAACACGACATCATAGCTCCCATTCCCGTAGGTCAGGGACCGGTTCACCCGACTGATGGTGGCAGTGGAGGCTCCGGTCTTTTCCGCGATCTCCAGGTAGGTCTTTTTCTCATCCAGCATCTTGGCTACCTCAAGGCGCTGGGAAAGG
This sequence comes from Lachnospiraceae bacterium, assembly GCA_016282595.1. Classification (GTDB taxonomy): domain Bacteria; phylum Bacillota; class Clostridia; order Lachnospirales; family Lachnospiraceae; genus RGIG7926. The sequence continues at coordinate 2,561 of JAEEKV010000298.1, read as the reverse complement.
GAGAGGATCTCGTTCACCGTACAGATATCTTCGAAAAAGGCATGACATTCCTCCGGTGTTTTGAGGGTCAGAATTGCTTCATACAGTTGATCAACAGCTTCGGATTGCAGTTTTTTGATCATTTTTATCCGTGTCCTTTCCTGGCTGAAACGCCTATGTAAGGCATGTGTGCAATATGGTACACTTTAGTACTGTGAAATTGTAACGTCATAAATTAAATTCATTGTAGCACACCTTTTCGGATTCGTCAAAAACACGGTCTTTCTGTTTACAAATAGTTTTGAATACTATATAATGTAGTTTGAGTATTTTTACAAAAACAGCCACCCGGCAGGAGCAGATAGATATGACGATATCAGACAAAAACGAAGATTTACTCAAGAGCATACTGGCCAGCTTTGACAGGATCAAACACGTGGATTCCAAGGATCTGCCGGACATCGATCTGTATATGGATCAGGTGACGTCCTTTATGGACAGCAGGATGAAGCCTACGACGCGCCATCCGGAGACGGATAAGATCCTGACCAAGACTATGATCAACAACTATGCCAAGAATGATCTGCTGCCTCCGCCGGTAAAGAAGAAGTACTCCAAAGAGCATATGCTGGTACTCATCTTCATTTACTATTTTAAAAATGTGATGTCCATCGTGGATATCCAGGAGATATTGGGTCCCATCACAGAGCAGTACTTTGATGCCCATGAGGGCATGAGTCTGACGGATATCTATGATGAGGTATTCAGTTTAAGAGACGAAGAGGTGGAGCTGTTAAAGAGCAGTGTGGAGAGCTGCTTCAGATACTCCCACGGTCTCTTTGAGCAGGCAGATAAGGATCGGGACTTTTTACAGCACTTTGCATTTATCTGTATGCTGTGCCTGGACGTTTACACCAAGAAGCTGTTGATCGAAAAGCTGGTGGATCAGATCCGGGAGGAAGCAAAGGAAAAGGAACCGGATAAGAAGCCGGATAGACGAGATAGAAAACGCGGAGAATAGGAGATTATGATCATTGCACTTGACCCCGGTCACGGCGGAGGGAATTCGGGACTGACCCACAACGGCATCGTGGAAAAGCACATCACCCGGATCACCGCCCAGGCCATGAAAGAGGAGCTTGAAAAATACGAAAACGTGGAAGTGTTCATCACCGATCCGGATGAAGAATGCGACATGTCTTTAAAGGAAAGAGCGGCAAATGCAAAAAATGCGGGGGCTGATGTGCTCATCAGCCTCCACTTTAATATGTCTGAAGAGCATACCATGTTCGGATCCGAGGTATGGATCCCCTGTAACGGTTTGCACCATGCGGATATGCATTCCCTGGGAGATATCTTTATGGAGCAGTTCGGTGAGATCGGACTGACAAAGCGAGGCGTGAAAACCAGGCTCAATGACAGAGGCACGGATTACTACGGGATCCTCAGAGAGTCTGTTGCCCTGGATATGAATGCCATCCTGGTGGAGCACTGCTATGCAGACCATGCCCAGGATGCGGAGTATATTGCCACGGATGACAACTATAAGGCCTTCGGAAAGATGGATGCCACGGCGGTTGCCAAGTATTATCACCTGAAATCCATTGACGGCCAGACAGATTATTCGGACTATGTGAAGAACGGTTACTTTGCACCGGAAAAAGCGGTGGGCCCGGATAAAACCGGACCGGAAGCGGTTTCCATCAAATGGATTGGAACTACGGAAAACACTGCTCCTGCCCAAACCGCTTCGGATGCCACAGGGGAGGAGACCGCCGAAGGCACAGAAGAGGCAGAGCAGGAAGAGGCAAAGACCCCGGATGGTCGGATCCGCAACCACAACATCCAGACCTACCACATTCAGGGAAATGAGCCGGAGACCGATATCGTTTATTACGAATACAGTCTGGACGGGGGCCAGAGCTGGTCGGGCCTTTTGCCCTTTGCACCCGGTGAGACTCAAATGGATATCCAGATCGAGGGGGTTATGCCCGGAGACCAGGTGGTGGCAAGGCTCTATAACGGCTATACCGTCAGCGGCAAGAGCAATACCATTGAGTATAAGCCAGCACCTCCCATGGAGGCCATTGATCCGGATCGGGATGTGGTTTCCCTGACGAAGGCCTATGAAAGCGGAAAGACCAGCTACGAGAACCTGGATAAATACTATAAGATCAGTGAAAAGTGGAACGGCATCGGCATCATTCTGACGGTAGGGTGCCTTATCGGCCTCATTGTGACCCTTATCGAAGGCAGACGCCTGAAGGTACGGGAACGGGTCAGAAGAAAACAGGAGCTCATCGGCCTTGGGGTAGAACAGGCAGCCAAAGCCTGGGAGCCCACAGCGGCAAAAAGCGATGATGCACTGCCTTCCACTCTGGGGAATATCGACAACGCCCAGCAGGAGATTTTATCTGCCAAGATTGAAAGCCAGTACCGCAGAGAGTACGAAAAGCGGGATCGCAAAAAACGGCGCAGACTTGCCAGATTGACAGTGGCCTGGGTCTTTGCCGTAATCTTTATGCTGGTGGCTTCTTTTATTCCCAAGCATCTGCTCAGTCAGGCTATGGATGAACAGCAGG
>JAEEKV010000297.1 GCA_016282595.1 Lachnospiraceae bacterium | reverse complement strand
CCTGTCCTCCACCGGAAAGATGCTCGGCATCATCACACATATCGAAACCGTGATCCAGGCCTTTATGCCAATCGAAGCCGTCCGGAAGGGCGATCGCAGCATCCTTACGGGACCGGGAGTCACTTACACACCGGCTTCTATGCTAAAGTAAGATTTTCGATGAGCGCGAGCCGGAGGCAATTATTTCCGATGCGACTTACGGCCGTAAGGCGTATATGCATTCAATGAGCAACAGGTGAGATCTGACCCTCCGGCGGTGAGTTCGGCTGCCTGCGAAGCAGGCAACGTATGTTTGAACTAAGCCGGAGGGTGCAGATTCGCCTGGTGCGGCGTACATATGATTCAGTGAGCGCGAGCCGGAGGCAATTGTTTCCGATGCGACTTACGGCCGTAAGGCGTATTGGAGCAATCGGAAATGATTGCGCAGGCGGGAGCGGAGTAAATACACGCACGAAAAAGGAGCCGGTCAAGTGACCGGCTCCCTGTGCGTCATGGTGATCGTCTGCGCTTACTCCATGTCCTCGAATTCCAGCGTATCCAGATACTCATCGAACGCATCCAGCACAGCTTCGAACTCATCATCGTCCTCGATGTCATCCAAAACCGGCTCCTCGTCCGGATCATCCGGATTTTCGGAGAAGCGATAGAACCAAACATCGCTTTCCTCATCGGAATCCTCATCATAGTCCTCATAGTCCGGCAGAAGCGCGATATAATCGCGTCCGGCAGCTTCAAAGATCGTCAGCACCATGCATTCCACCTTTTCGCCGTCCTCCGTCTCGATGGTGACAGTCATTTCCTCTTCGGGCTCCTCCAAAGGGAGTTTTTCCATATCGCTCATAAGATCCTCCTTTTTCAAATTGAATATAAAAGTGACAAAATGCAATAAACTATGTTATAATATATTGATTTTATGTCCATTGGACAGCTTTATTTGCTATCCGAGTTCAACTTTAGCAAAAATTTGAAAGAGAATCAATAGGGGATAGAAAAAAGGTACCAAGTAGGAGTGGAATGTAGAATGAACGAAACCCAGAGTAAAACTGCTTTGATGAATTTGGAGGAGCGGATTAACTACGCTACCGAATTGATCGAGAAGTCAGACAACATAGTCATTATGGCCGGTATCGGCGTAATGATGGAGTGCGGAGCCCTGAACTATGACCGGGATACCGAGGCTTACAGGATCGAGGAGATGTACCATCAGTGCCCCGAAGAGATCATGTCGGCCTCCTTTTACAACGTCAGGATGGAGCGCTTTTACGAGTTCTATAAAAAAGAGATCCTCAGCACCCAGCTGACACCCACGGCCACCTTTCCGGCGCTGGAAAAAATGCAAAAGTCCGGGAAGCTCAAAGCGCTTCTGACCTACAATATCTACGGCATGAATAAGGAATACGCCATCGAGAACGTCTATGAGCTTGACGGCAACATCCACGATAACCACTGCAGTAAATGTCAGAAGAAGTTTACCATGGAATACCTCAGAGACAGCAAGGGTATGCCTGTTTGCGATGCCTGCGGAGCACCCATCAGACCGGGTATCAGACTTCACGGTGAGAGAATGCGTAATGACATCCTTACCAATGCCGTAAATGCGGTTTCCAAGGCCGATGTGCTGCTGGTTCTGGGAACCAACCTCTTTGACGATATGGTGCAGTTTGCAGTCAACCACTATCAGAACAACAAGCTCATTCTGGTAACCAAGCATGAGCACTTTACCGATAAGGCGGCGGATCTGGTGATCCACGAGCACGTTTGCGACGTGATGCCCCGCCTGGTTGTCAATCTGAAGGAGGCAGAGCCGAAAAAAGAGGCTGCCAAGACATCCGAAGAAGGGACCGAGGCAGAAAAAGAGGCCGATCCCAAAGAATGACAAAAAGATCCCTTAGATGATGCGGCTGGCGCTGTATCAGGAAGGAAAGATTTCCGTATGAAAGAAGATATCATTGTTCAAAAGGGATACCCGTTTCCCATGGGCGTATCCCTATGCCAATCCGGCGTAAATGTTGCTGTTGCTGTTGAAAGCCTGCCCACAAATGAATGTGGCATTTTGCTTTATGACATCAAAAAACATTCTGTTAAGATCCCGTTTCCGGCCTTCTGTCGGATTGGGAATATTTTTGCGGCCTGTCTGAAGATCGATATTACAAAATTCCGATATTACCAATTTTATTGTGACGATAAGATCTTTATGGATCCTTACGCCAAAGCCGTTGACGGCAGAAACACCTGGGGCAGGTTAAAAACCGAGAATAAGCCTCTGAAAGCCCTTTTGCCTAATGCAGATGCCTTTGACTGGGGCGGCGATAAGTATCCCGAGACGGATTTTGCGGACACCATTCTTTACGGCCTTCATGTAAGAGGCTTTACCAGGCATGCATCTTCAGGAGTTTCCAAGGAAAAGAGAGGCACCTTTGAAGGCGTTGAGGAAAAGATCCCTTATCTCAAAAGCCTTGGCATCACCGCTGTTGAGTGTATGCCCATCTATGAATTTGACGAGATCATTTTGAATCCCGCCTATGAAGCTACCGAGGAAAAGAACAGGCTTTACAGAGAGCAGGGAGTAGAAGATAAAACCGCCATAGATAACTGGCAATACCGGATCAACTACTGGGGCTTTGCGGATCGGGGAAATTACTTCTTTGCACCCAAGGCGTCCTATTCCGCCTATCATGATCCTGTGCGCTCCTTAAAGCGCCTCATCCGCTCCCTCCATCGGGAAGGCATTGAAATGATCATGCAGATCTATTTCCCCATTAAGTGTGATCCCTGCTACATCCAGAGAGTGATCCATTACTGGGTAACGGAATTCCACGTAGATGGATTCCATCTCATCGGCATGAAGATCCCCAGATCCCTTCTGGCACTGGATCCGCTGCTGGCAAGAACCAAGCTCATTATGGAAGAGCCCGACGGCGTTCGAATTTACGGCGAGGGCAGAAAGAGTCCGGATTTCAGAAACCTGGCATCCTACAGAGATGATTTCCGCTGCGATGCCCGCAAGTTCTTAAAGGGCGATGAGGATATGCTTCGCTCCATCACCGAGCATATGCGCAGAAACTCCCGCCAGGAAGCAGTGATCCACCACATTACGGATTATCGCGGATTTACCCTGCTGGATCTGGTTTCCTACGATCAAAAGCACAATGAAGCCAACGGTGAAAATAACCGTGACGGCAGCGAATACAACTACAGCTGGAACTGCGGCGTGGAAGGCGTTTCCCGAAAGAAAGGTATTTCCATGATGCGTCTTTCTCAGAGGAAAAATGCAATGGCCTTTCTGATGCTGTCCCAGGGCGTGCCCTTTTTACAGGCCGGAGATGAGTTTGGACGCACCACAGGCGGTAACAACAACCCTTACTGCCAGGACAATGAGACCAACTGGCTCATCTGGAGACCGGATCAATGGGGCAGACAGCTGGAGGACTATACCAAAAAGCTCATCGCTTTCAGAAAGAGCCATCCCATTCTGCATAGAAAGGATCCCCTGCAGCTCATGGACAGCATTTCCTGCGGCTATCCGGATCTTTCCTACCACGGCCAGAGTGCCTGGTATGCACAGATGGAAAATTACAACCGCCACGTAGGTATTCTGTACTGCGGTTTGTATGAAAGCCTTCCTCAGGGCAAGACCGATGACTTCGTCTATCTTGCCATCAATATGCACTGGATCGACCACGATTTCGCACTTCCGTCTTTGCCGGAGGGATATCAGTGGTACCAGATCTGCGACACCAAGCAGGTGGGAGAGGAAGATAACCTGGGCGGATTTGTTAGCGAAGGCAAACTTTTAGATACATTACTCAAGGAAAAAGAGCAGGCCAAGGCAGAGAAAAAGCCCGCAGCCAAGCAGGCGGCTGATACCGGGAAGAGCGTACATGTTCGTCCCAGAAGCCTCATTGTTCTGGTGGGCAGATATTCGCCCAAGGCAAGTGCCATTAAGAGTAAAAAAGCAAAGAGCAAAACAGGGATCGCACAAAGTGAGGTGAAGAAGCCGTGAAAATGTGGGATCATTTCAAAACCATAACCTATCACAGATTTCTGGTAGCAAAGGGATGCTTTTCCGTGGGGCTGTATTACCAGGGACTGACCCATGATCTTTCCAAGTATTCCCCCTCCGAGTTTTTGGTGGGAGCCAAATACTGGCAGGGAGATCGCAGTCCCAACAATGCAGAACGTGAGGACAAAGGCTATTCCTCCGCATGGCTCCATCACAAGGGCAGAAACAAGCATCACTATGAGTACTGGATCGATTACAGCGCCCATGAGATCAAGGGCGGCTTTGTTCCGGCACAGATGCCCAGACGCTACGTGGTTGAGATGTTCATGGACCGGGTGGCTGCCAGCAAGGTTTATCGCGGCAGTGAGTATCAGGACAGCGATCCTTTATTGTATTTTTCAAAGGGAAAGGGTATGGGCTTTTTACATCCCAAGACAGAGGCCCTGTTGGAACTGATGCTGATGATGCTGGCCAGATACGGCGAGGAACGCACCTTTGCCTATATCAAAAACCATATCCTGAGGCAGAAATCCATCCCCAGAAGGATGCGGGATCGTAGGATCCGGGTTTGTGTAGGACGCGCTTTTAAAAGAACGCTGAGACAGGCAAAAAGAGACTGTAGATACTATCAATAAATGAAAAAAGGAGCTTTTTATGGCTGCTAAGAAAAAATATGTAGCATACGTATCCACCTATACCATGGGAGACAGCCACGGGATCAAGATCTATGACGTGGATGTAAAGAACGGTCGTTTCTCCGATAAGGGAGAGGTGGAGATCACCAATTCTTCCTATGTCACCATTTCCCACAACGAAAAATTTCTATATGCCATTACCGATTTCGGTGTGGATGCCTTTAAAATCCTTGAGGATGGAAATCTCGAGCCGGTCAACCACGGAACCATCAACGGTATGAGAGGGTGCTATCTTTCAACCGACTATGCCGAGAACTTTTTGTTTGTTGCGGGGTATCACGACGGAAAGATCACCGTCCTGAGACTCAAGAAGAACGGCGGCGTGGGAGAGATCACAGATGAGATCTACCTAAAGGGAATGGGAAGCGTTGCCGAGCGCAATTTCAGACCACATGCAAGCTGTGTGAAGATGACAAGAGACAACCATTATCTGATGGCTGCGGATCTAGGCATGGATCATGTGGATGTGTATCGGCTGGATCATAAGACCGGTAAGCTGAAGTTGGTGGATGTGATCCGTTCGGAGATTGATTCCGCACCCCGTCACATCAAAATGACAAAGGATGGGAAATTCGTCTATATCGTTCATGAGATGAAAAACTATATTGATGTATATTCCTACAAGGAAGAGGATGGGAATCCGTATTTTACCAAGATCCAGAACATTTCTACTCTCAATGACTACCATGCAGGCGGATCCGCTGCCAGCGCGCTGAACTTTTCCATGGATGAAAAGTATCTGATCAGCTCCAATGCGGGAGACAACAGTGCGGTGGCCTATGAGATCAATCATAAGACAGGAGAACTGAAAAAACTGTTTTGCCTGCCTGTCAGCGGGGACTATCCCAAGGATGTGGCCCTGTTCCCGGATAACAAGCATTTGGTGAGCCTAAACCACGAATCAGGTACCATGACCTTCTTCCACACCGATATGGAAAAGGGATTGATCGTGATGAACGGGAAAGAGATGAAGATCGCAAGCCCGAACTGCATCATTTTCCATGAGATTACAAAATAAAGATATTTATATCTGAAAAAGCTGACTGCAAAGATGTTCAAGGGCTGCAAGAGTTAAGATCAAAAAAAGCATAACGTAAAAATCCCTGATATTGCTTCGTGGCGATATCAGGGATCTTTTTTTTGCTTTATATTTCTGAGGTAATGGTATCCCAGGTCTCATAGAGCCCTTCCAGCTCCTCGGAGATCTGATTCTTTTTCTTAGTCAGCTCCTGCAGAAGGGGAAGATCGGTTCCGTTTTTCGGATCGGAGAGCTTTTCGTCGATCTCCTTCATTTCTTCCTCCAGGGCTTCGATCTGCTCTTCACATTTTTTCAGTTCATTTTGGAGCTTACGCTCCTTGGCGGCAGCCGCTTTTTGCTCCTCCCAGGAAAGCTTGCTGCTTTGGGAGTCGCTTGCGAGGGCTGTATTAGCTGTTGAAGAGTCTTGGACGGACAGGGTTCCTTTTGCGCCGCTTGCTATATTTTGTGCCCCGCTGTTTGCTCCTTCTACGGTTTCCCGTTTTTCCAGATAGTAATCGTAGTTACCCTTGAATTCATAGAAGTGTTTGCCGCATAGATCCAGGATCCGGTCAGCGGTTCTGTTGACAAAGTAGCGGTCATGGCTGACATAGAGCACGGTTCCGGTATAGTCATTCAGCGCGGTTTCCAGAATTTCCTTGGATGCGATATCCAGATGGTTGGTAGGCTCATCAAGGATCAAAAAGTTAGCGCCTGACAACATCAGCTTGGCAAGTGACAATCTGCCTTTTTCTCCTCCGGAGAGAGCGGATACCCGCTTATAGACATCTTCACCGGTAAAGAGGAAGGCCGCAAGGGTATTGCGGATGGTGGTCTGATCCAGTTTCGGGTAGGCGTCCGAGATCTCATCAAATAGGGTCTTGCTTTCGTCCAGTTCCTGGTGCTCCTGATCGTAGTAGCCAATCTGGACTCTGGCGCCTATGGTAAATTCTCCTTCATCGGCATTCGCCAAAGTGGTAAGGATCTTCAAAAGGGTGGTTTTCCCGGTACCGTTCTTACCGATGATGGCAACGTGCTCACCCTTGGTGATGAGGAAAGACACATCGGAAAAGAGATGGTTCTCACCAAAGCTTTTGGAGAGGTGGGAGACCTCCAGTACATCCTTGCCGCTTTCTGACGTGGGATCTAAGGATAGGTGCATCTTATCCCGAAGGACTTCGGGTTTATCCATGCGCTCCATCTTTTCCAGCTTTTTCTCCCGGCTTTCGGCCCTCTTGATGGACTTTTCCCGGTTAAAGGATTTCAGCTTGGCAATGACAGCTTCCTGGTGGGCAATCTCTGCCTCCTGTTTATAGTAAGCGGAAAGTCTTGCTTCATAAAGCTGGGCGGCCTTTTTGGCATATTCCGTATAATTGCCCTGATAGGTGCGAAGGGTCCGCTCCTCAATGGCGATGACCTTGGATACGATGGCATCCAGGAAATACCGGTCATGGGAGATCAGAAGTACGGCGCCTTTATAGTTTTTTAAAAATCCCTCCAGCCATTCGATGGAAGCGATATCCAGGTGGTTGGTAGGCTCATCCAGGATGATCAGATCCGGATTCTGGAACAGGATCTTTGCAAGATGGGCTCTGGTTTTCTGCCCGCCGGAGAGGGTGCAGACCCGTTTTTCAAATTCCTCCTCGGAAAAGCCCAGACCCTTTAGTACGCCTGTGAGAAGGCTTTTATATTGGTAGCCGTCCTTTCGCTCAAACTCATTATGAAGGGCGGTATATTGTTCGATCAGTGAAAGAAGCTCCGGATCATCGGCAGAAGTTTCGGCCTGCTTTTGATGCATCTCATCCTCCAGAGAGGAAAGCCGCTTTTCCATGTTTACCAGATCTTCTCTGGCAGTCAGCATCAGATCGTGGATGGTAAGGTCGGAATCTTCATCATTTTCCTGGGCCAGATATCCCCAGGTCTTATCCTTGGAAAAGGTTACGGATCCTGCATCCATGGGCTCTTTTCCAAGCAGCATCTTAAGCAGGGTGGTCTTTCCGGTGCCGTTAATACCGACGATGGCAGCTTTCTCATTTTCCTCCAGAATAAAGGAGGCATTGGTAAATAAAGTTTGCCCCGGGAAACTTTTTTCTATGGATTGACAGGATAGGATCATATATATCTACTCCTTTTTTGGCCCATTCGGGCAGGTAACTGTTTCTGTAAGGCGGGTGTTTCAAAAAACCTTATCTATCATACCCTATCAAGCCGATATTCACAAGAAAAAAGCGTATCCGTTTTTGCTGTTTTATGGTATAATGTCCTTTAGTTTGTGAAAAAGGAAAGATTTTATGAGTAAAAAGAAAAGAAGACCCATAGTGGCCGTAGTTGGCAGGCCGAATGTGGGCAAATCTACATTTTTTAACGCCATCGCAGGAGAGCGGATCTCCATTGTAAAGGATACCCCGGGCATCACGAGAGATCGTATCTACGCCGATGTGACCTGGCTGGATAAGAGCTTTACCATCATTGATACCGGTGGTATTGAGCCGGATTCCAAGGATATCATACTGTCCCAGATGCGTGAGCAGGCTCAGATCGCCATTGATACGGCAGATGTGATCCTGTTCATGGTGGATGCCAAACAGGGCATGGTGGATGCGGATGACAAGGTGGCGGATATGCTACGCCGCAGCCAAAAGCCTGTCATCCTGGTAGTCAACAAGGTAGATAGCTACGAAAAACAGCAGCTGGACGTCTATGAGTTCTACAACCTGGGAATGGGTGAGCCCTTTGCCATCTCTGCAGCCAACAGACAGGGAATGGGTGATCTTTTGGATGAGGTGCTGGCGCACTTCCCTGAGGATGCGGACACCGAGGAAGAGGATGATCGCACCAGGATCGCCATTGTAGGGAAGCCCAATGTGGGTAAGAGCTCCATTATCAATAAGCTCATCGGAGAGGATCGCCTCATTGTTTCTGATATTGCAGGAACCACCAGAGATGCAGTTGATGCGGTAGTAAAGCACAACGGCCGGGAGTACATTTTTATCGATACGGCGGGACTTCGCAGAAAGAATAAGATCAAGGAAGAGCTGGAGCACTTTATGATCGTGCGGACGGTGACTGCAGTAGAACGTGCAGACATCGTGGTCCTGGTTATCGATGCCACCGAGGGTGTTACCGAGCAGGATGCCAAGATCGCCGGAATTGCCCATGAAAGAGGCAAGGGCGTGATTATCGCCGTGAATAAATGGGATGCAGTGGAGAAGGACAACAAGACCACCCGGGAGTTTGAAAAGGATATCCGCAATACCTTATCCTTTATGACCTATGCGGAGCTTTGCTTTATCTCAGCCGCCACGGGTCAAAGGCTTGTGAAGCTCTATGATCTTATTGATATGGTAGAGCAGAGTGCGTCTCTTCGTATTGCAACGGGTGTGCTCAACGAGATCATGGCAGAGGCTACGGCGCTGCAGCAGCCTCCCAGTGATAAGGGCAAGAGACTTCGTCTGTTTTATATTACCCAGGCGTCCATTAAGCCTCCTACCTTTGTGATCTTCTGTAATGATAAGGAGCTGTTCCATTTTTCCTATCAGAGATATATCGAAAATCAGATCCGCGAGACCTTCGGCTTCCGCGGTACGCCGCTGAAGCTGGTGATCAGAGAGCGGAAAGAGAAAGAATAAAGTAAGACAAGAAAGGCTTTTGTTATGTTGCATCGTGTGATTTGTCTGGCTATCGGATATGCCTTCGGTTTGTTCCAGACAGGATTTTTCTACGGAAAGCTTCACGGAATCGATATCCGTGAAAAGGGAAGCGGGAATATCGGTACCACCAATTCCCTTCGGGTACTCGGAAAAAAGGCGGCCCTCATCGTACTGCTGGGAGACTGCTTTAAGACGGTATTTGCCATGCTGTTGGCGCATGCACTTTTCGGATCGGCCAATCCGGAGCTGGATAAGATCCTGCAGCTTTATGCGGGGCTTGGGGCAACGCTGGGACACAACTTCCCCTTCTATATGAATTTTAAGGGCGGAAAGGGCATTGCGGTTCTGGCAGGCATGTATGTGGCAACCTGGATCACAGATACCTGGATTCCTTTTGCAATAGGATTTGTGCTGTTCTTTTCCATCTTTTTTGCAACCCATCTGGTATCCTTGGCGTCCCTTTCGGTATCCACACTGTTCTTTGTTGTCATCGTGGTGCTGGAGCGCATTGGACGGATACAGGTGTCTCATCCGGCAGGGATGATCGAGCTTTATGTGCTGGCTGCGATCATTATGGTGATGGCTTTTTTCCGGCATAAGGAGAACATTCAAAGGCTTTTGAAGGGGGAAGAGAGAAAGACCTATCTGGCTCATAAGAATAAGCTGGACTGATAGAAACGGAATTTAACTGAAACTGATTTACAATATTGAAAACAAGGAGGTTACGGGTATGGCAAAGGTTTCGGTGATCGGAGCGGGAAGCTGGGGGACAGCGCTTTCCAAGGTACTTGCAGACAATCAGCATGAGGTAACGGTTTGGTCCATCATTGAGGATGAGATCAAGATGCTGGATGAAAAGCGGGAGCATGAGACGAAGCTTCCGGGGGTAAAGCTGCCGGATTCCATCGTTTATACTACGGATCTGGAAGCAGCCTGCAAGGATAAGGATCTTCTGGTTTTGGCGGTGCCCTCACCCTTTACAAGAAGCACGGCTCATTCCATGAAAGACTATGTAAAAGAAGGACAGCTTATTGTCAATGTGGCAAAGGGCATCGAGGATAAGACCTTTTTAACCCTGACGGAGATCATTGAAGAGGAGATCCCCGGATCGGTGGCCTGCGTGCTTTCCGGACCTTCCCATGCAGAGGAGGTAGGTCGGGAGCTTACCACCACTCTGGTGGCAGGGGCTGCGAAAAAAGAGGATGCGGAGTTTATTCAGAATATCTTCATGTGTGACTACATCCGTGTTTATACAAGCCCCGATGTACTGGGAATCGAGCTGGGCGGGGCTTTGAAGAATGTCATCGCACTGGCTGCAGGTATCGCAGATGGTCTGGGACAGGGGGATAACGCCAGAGCGGCTATCATTACCCGAGGCGTTTCCGAGATTTCCAAGCTGGGTCTTGCCATGGGCGGCAAGCAGGAGAGCTTTTCCGGTTTAACTGGCATCGGTGATCTCATCGTAACCTGTTCCTCCATGCATTCCAGAAACCACAGGGCCGGAATCCTCATTGGCCAGGGAAAGAGCTATGAAGAGGCAATGGATGAGGTAAAGATGGTAGTAGAGGGCGTTTATGCTGCCAAGGCTGCCAAAGGACTTGCTGAGAAGTATCACATTGCAATGCCCATCGTTACTGAGGTGAATGCCATCCTCTTTGAAGGCAAGAGTGCAAAGCTGGCACTGCAGGATCTGATGTTCCGTGATAAGAAGCCGGAGGATACGGGACTTGCGTGGGGTTGATGCGGGTTTTGCATCCGGTATCATGAAAGAAAACAAAATCCGAGGCGTTTTAGCCTCGGATTTTTCTTGTTTATTTGTTTATGTATTTTCTTTGATGTCGTTGTTTAGCTGGAACTACCTGTCAGAAATTCAGTGCCTCCACAATCTCTCTCGTCATCTTGGGCTTATTCATGGAGTAGATATGCAGTCCCTCCACACCGCCATCAATAAGATCCTGCATTTGTCTGATGGCGTAATCGATACCGGCCTTTCTCATATCCTCCGGATTGTCACCGTATCTGGCCACCAGATCGGAGAAAGCCTTGGGAATGGAGGTTCCGGAAAGGGAGATGGTAGTGGCTACCTGCTTTGCTGAGGTAATGGGCATGATCCCTGCATGGATGGGAATGGTAATCCCTGCGGCAAGAGCCTTGTCACAGAAAGCATAAAACACATCGTTGTTCATAAACAGCTGTGTAATGAGTTCGCTGCAGCCCGCATCCACTTTTTCTTTCAGATGAGCAAGATCAGCTCTGGTGGACATGGCCTCAAAATGCTTTTCAGGGTAGCAGGCACCGAAGAGGGTAAATTCATTTTTCTCCTTCAGATAGGAAACCAGCTTCTGGGCATAGGTAAAGTCCCTGCTGTTATATTGTTCGTCGCTCATATCCGCCGGACGATCACCTCTAAGAGCGAGGATGTTTTTGATCCCGGCTTCTTTTAACTGGCTGCAAACCTCGTCGATATCGGCTTTCTTGTTACCAACGCAGGTCAGGTGTGCAAGAGCAGTGATCCCCAGTTTATTCTGGATATAATCTGCGATCTCAACGGTTTTCTTGGAGCGGGAGCCCCCTGCACCGTAGGTGACGGAGATAAATGCCGGATCCAGCTCTTTAAACTGGTCCATGGTGGCAAAGGCATTCTGGAATTCTTCTTCCTTTTTGGGAGGAAAAACCTCCAGAGATAATACGGTTTTATGAGTCTTGTTCATGTTTTTCACCTTTTCAAGCGGCATTTTTGCATATTTTCCATCTGCGCCGCGCATTCCCATAGAGTTTAGCATAAAGGTTTTTGACTTGCAATGCGAAGTTTGGTACAATGACATTTACGAGCGGAGGAAAGCGTTATGTCAGTCAAATTGATAACGGATCGATTGATCATTAAGACCTCGGAGGAAGAATTCGCGCCGAAACTGGCCAAATACTACCTGAAAAACAGAGAGTGGTTTGAGGAATTTGAGTTTACCCATCAGGATTCCTATTATACAGAAGAATATCAGCTGCGTTCCATGAAATATGAGATGCAGGAGATTGAAAAAAAGCAGAATATCTATTACTATGTATTTCTAAAGGAAGATCCGGAGACCATCATCGGTACCATCAGCTATTCAAGGCTAAGACCTGCGCCTTACCTGAGTACCATTTTCGGCTATGATCTGGGGCATGACTACTGGGGCAAGGGCCTGATGAAGGAAGCCTG
>JAEEKV010000296.1 GCA_016282595.1 Lachnospiraceae bacterium | reverse complement strand
TGGAAAGGGACCTTTTAAGGGGCTATTTTGATCGTCATGATAAGGACGGTTTTGACTATGCCTACCGTTTTCCGGGCATGAATAAGGTGCTGCAGGCTGCAGGCCGGGTGATCCGTACCGTAGAGGATCGGGGTATCATCGCCCTTTTGGATTATCGTTTTTGTCAGCCCTCCTATACCAAGCTGTTTCCCAGGGAATGGAAGGATCCCCGTTTTGTGACGGCGGAGACAGTGGCCTTGGAAACGGAGAGTTTTTGGTCGGATCTGTCTGAGTGAATGCGCAGTTTTTTCTCAAATTTTTCTTTGTGATTTTTCGAGAGCTTTTGTGAAATTTTGCGAATGGAAATTGTGGTCTTCATATAGTATAAATTACAGACGATATGTATTGCGATAATAAGCGGTAACGTGCGTTATGCGAGTTGGGGCGAGGGATCTCTGAAGGCCTATATAATAACATAAGATATCCAACAAAGAGAAAAATGACATAAGAAATGAAACGAATAGAGTTAACATAAGGACATTTTACCGAGAGGCAGGATTTTTATCCTGCTTCTTTTGATTTTTAATCCAAAATAAGGGACTTTGAAATCGAGCGTCAGAAAAAACCTGCAAGAAATCTGCCAAAGTGAATTTCATTATCGAATTGGTCAATTTTCGGGTTTTTCCCACGGTTAACAGGAATTTTGAAAAAACTGCAAGAAGAGAGGGAAATAAAAAACAGACCGGCAGCCTATTCAAAATGACGGAAAACATGCAAGGCATTTTGGAAGGAAACACGGGGATTTCCATTTTATGTCAAACGCAAAACGTGAATGGACTGGATAGAGAGGAATAGAGAAGCAGGTTTTATGAAATGAGCGCCGGATGAGAAAAAACTGTTTTTCAAGAGAGAACGTGAAGAGCGAAAATGAATTAAATTGCAATAGATATTTAACAAAAAGGAAAGTTGCGGGAACCCTTTTTTTTCAGGGGCTGTTGTGGTATAGTCTAATATTGATTGAGAAAAGAAAGCGAGGACATAAATATGTGGGCTTATGACAGTGTATTTTATCAGATCTATCCCTTGGGGTTCTGCGGAGCACCCTTTGAGAATGACGGCGTTTTGACAAATCGGATCCAAAAGGTAGAGGAGTGGATCCCTCATATAAAGAAGCTGGGCTGTAATGCCATTTATTTTTCACCCCTGTTTGATTCGGATACCCATGGCTACAATACCAGGGACTATACCAAGGTAGATCCCAGACTGGGAACCAACGAGGATTTTGCCAAGGTTTGCAAGGCACTTCATAAGGAAGGCATCAAGGTGGTGCTGGACGGTGTATTCAATCATGTGGGCCGGGGCTTTTGGGCTTTTCAGGATGTGCTGCAGAACCGGGAAGGATCCCGCTATAAGGATTGGTTTGCAAGGATCGACTTCGGCGGCAACTCTGCTTACAACGACGGCCTCTGGTATGAAGGCTGGGAAGGCAACTACGACCTGGTGAAGCTGAACCAGTGGAATCCTGAGGTGCGGGAGCATATCTTTTCCGCAGTAGAGGGCTGGATCAAGGAGTTTGACATTGACGGTCTGCGTCTGGACGTGGCCTACTGTCTGGATCCGGATTTCATCCGTGCCCTCAGGTCCTTCTGCGATTCCAAAAAGGAAGACTTTTACCTGCTGGGTGAGATGCTCCACGGGGATTACAACCGTCTCATGGGGGATGATATGCTGCATTCTGCAACCAACTATGAGTGCTACAAGGGCCTGTATTCCAGCTTTAACAGCATGAATCTCTTTGAGATCATTCATTCTCTCATGCGGCAGTTCGGTCCGGAGCAGTGGACCTTATATAAAGGAAAACATCTTCTTTCCTTCGTGGATAATCATGATGTCACCAGGGTGGCAAGCATTCTGCAAAATGAAAAGCATTTGCCTCTGATCTACGCTCTGGCCTTCGGAATGCCGGGAATCCCCTGTGTTTATTACGGCTCCGAGTGGGGAGAGAAGGCTGATAAGTCCCAGGGAGATCCTGCCCTTCGTCCCAGCTTTGAGGCACCTGTATGGAACGATCTGGCAGAATGGATCAGCAAGCTGGCCGAGGCAAAGAAAAACAGCGAAGCTTTGAACTACGGCGCTTTCCGCCAGGTAGTTTTAACCAATAAGCAGTGCATTTTTGAAAGAAAGAGTGAAAACGAAAGGGTGCTGGTGGCCATCAACGCCGACGAGAATGCCTTTACGGCGCATTTTGATGCAGGCTGCGGACAGGCAGTGGATCTGATCAGCGGCGAGCTTCATGATTTCGGCGGCGGCAGTGAGCTGCCTCCTTACAGCGCAAGCTTTTGGAAGATGGAAAGGTAAGTATGGACCGGGCGGTAATTGCAGTCAGTGATTTATATAAGATCTATCGCGTAGGCGAGAGCCGGGTTAGGGCCCTGGATGGTGTCAGCTTTCAGGTGAAAAAGGGAGAATTCTGCTCCATTGTCGGTACCTCCGGCTCGGGAAAATCCACCCTTCTGAACATGCTGGCAGGGCTGGAGAAGCCCACCAAGGGAAAGATCATCATTGCGGGAGAGCATATCGAGAAAAAGAGCGAAAACCAGCTGGTGGCCTTTCGCAGAAAGCATATCGGCTTTGTGTTTCAGTCCTTTAACCTGATGCCCTCCATGAGCGCCCTTGAGAATGTGGCCCTGCCTTTGACCTTTCAGGGCGTCGATAAGAAAAAGCGTCTGGAAATGGCAGCCGAGGTACTTGATCTGGTAGGTCTTTCCAGTCATAAAAATCATAAACCCACCCAGATGTCCGGCGGACAGCAGCAAAGAGTGGGTATTGCCAGGGCGCTGGTGGTAAATCCGGAGATCATTTTTGCGGATGAGCCTACGGGTAACCTGGATTCCAAAACCTCCGCAGAGGTCATGGACCTCATCCGGGAGATCATTACCAAGCAGAACCAGACCCTTGTCATGGTTACCCATGACGATCATCTGGCCTCCTTTGCGGACCGGATCTTCCGTATTATGGACGGGAAGATCATCGGCATCGAGGAAACAGGCAGAAAGAAAACGGAGTAAGAGAACCGAAAAGGAAACGAATCAGTTATGAGAAACAAAAGCATGAAAGTGATGAGATGGAATCAAAAAGCCCATAAAGTATTGGGGGCGGCGGCGCTGACTGTGACCTTGCTTCTTTCCCCCATGGGCGGTATGTTTGCCTATGCATCCGCAGGGGCAGGCGCCGTGATGGATGGTACGGGAACCACAACGGTGAATGCAGGTAATGCAGCGGACAGCTCCACAGCTTCTTCGGATACGGGAGCTTCCACCGGAAGCACCCAATCCACCGGAAGCACCCAGTCCACAGGAAGCACCACCTCCACAGGAGACAACAGCCAGTCAGGGACCACTTCCAAAACTACATCGGATACGGAAAAGAGCACCCTGGAAACCATCAAGTCAGAGGCAAAGCTGGAGATCACCGGATACGGCGATATCAAAAAGATCAAGGCGGATAAGGAAACCAAGGAAGCCATTGATGAGACTGTAAAGAAATATAACAAGCTCATCGGAACTGCCAGCAAGAATACCAATATCAGGGGTCTGAGCAATGAAAGCAGTATTGAGGACTGCGTTTCTGCGGCAAAAGAGGCCCTTGACGGCGTAGCCTCCAAGGAAACGGATTCAGATACCGAAACGCCGGAGAATACCAACCCCTCCTCCACCAGTGATTTCATTATGGTAGGCGGAAACTGGGTGACCCCCACGGTAAGCTACGGACAGAGCGTAGCCGTTGTTCTTCCGGTGGTAAATATGAGCCAGACAAATCTGGTAAATGTAACCGTAACCCCTGTCATTTCCAACTCCGTACAGGAGTGGCCCTTTGAGCTGCAGACCAGCGGCTATACCCAGACCATTCCGGACCTTCCGGGAAAAGGCAACGGACAGGATGACATGGAACGAAGAAGGGAACTGACCTGGATCTTCCAGACCCGTGCAGACGCCCTTTCCGGTTACTATAAGCTGCAGTTTAACGTTCTTTACGCCAATGAAGCAGAGGTGGAGTCCTGCGTACTCACCACCTTTGTGAAGGTCATCGGTGCTCCGGGAAGCGGAAATGCCGAGAGCGAGGGTGGCGGACTTTCCACTCCCAGGGTCATTGTCACCGGATATGAGACCAATCCGGCACAGGTCCATGCGGGGGATACCTTTGTATTGACCCTGCATCTGAAAAACACCTCCAGACGGACGGCGGTTTCCAACATGCTGGTAAACCTTTCCGCCCCCAATGACGGTCTGGATACGGATTCCACCTATGCGGCCTTTTTACCCACATCGGGATCCAATACGGAATACATCGCCAACATCGGAAAGGGGCAGACTGTAGATCTGGTGGTGGAGATGACGGCCAAAGCAGACCTTTCCCAGAAGCCCTATCAGCTGGATGTTGCCATGGACTATGAGGATGAGGACTACAACGCCTTTCAGGCTACGGCGGATGTTTCCATCCCGGTGATCCAGGAGGCCAGATTTGAGCTGGGAACTCCCGAGATCATGCCCGAGGAGCTTCCCGTAGGGAGCGAGGCCAACGTCATGTTTTCCATTTATAACCTGGGAAAGGTGACTCTGTATAACGTAAAGGTACATTTTGAAGGAGATTTCATTTCCGGCGGAGATACCTTCCTCGGAAAGATCGAAGCAGGTGCCACCGGAAACGTGGATACCATGGTGACGGCAGAAAAGGCCATGGAAGAGGGCCAGGCTGTCAAGGTGGTGGTAACCTACGAGGACGAAGCGGGCCATCAGCAGGAATACTCCGAGGATCTGAAGCTGAAGGTGACAGGAGGGGACGCCGACGGACTTATGGGCGGCTTGGATGCCGACTTCGGAGACTATGAGGACTTGGAGGATTACGAGGATGTGGATGCAAACCCCGCATCCAAGTGGATCAAGATCGGCATCGTGGTACTGATTGTCATCCTGGTGATCGTTGTCATTGTAGTGATCGTATCTCTGGTGAAAAAAGGCAAACGCAAAAAGGAAGAAAAAGAAGATCTGGAGCTTTTGGCGGAACTGGAAGAAAAAGAGCAGGAAGAAAAAAGAGCCCGGAAACGGCGCACGAAAAAGATAGAGCCCGAAGCAGAGGAAGAGGAGTATGAGGATGAAGACTATGAAGATGCTTCTGATCCGGAGGATGAGGGCGATTTAGAAGAGGCTTCGGAAGAAGAGACGGCTGAAGAAGAGGAGAACCATGAAGCTTAGAGATATGCTCAGAATGAGTGCCTCAAGTCTCTGGAAGCGCAAGATCAGGACAGTCCTTACGGTTCTCGGCGTGGTGATCGGAACGGCCAGTATTGTGGTGATGATCTCTCTGGGTTTGGGCCTGAAGCGGGCTTCCCTGGAGGAGATCGAGCAATACGGCGGACTGACTACCGTAACGGTGATGGAAAAGGATGCCTTTGATTCGGACTCCGCAGACGCAGGCGGGCAGAAAAAGAAGCAGACGATCCAGCATCTGGATGACAAGGTTTTAGATGAGATCCTGCAGGTGGATCACGTGGATTACGCCTATCCGGTTTTGGAGGCGGATGCCCTGATTTTGTGCGGAAACTACCAGTGCTATACCTCCCTTAAGGGCATGCCGGCAGAAGCCATGGAGTATCTGAAGCTGAATCTGGGACAGGGATCTTTGCCGGATCCCTCATCGGATCAGGTAAGCCCCGTCTTCGGAAACGGTATGATCGGAGACTTTTACAACGAAAAAACGGGCCAGAGCTATTGGTCGGACGGCACGTTGCCGGATATCGATCTCATGGAAAGCCCCCTTATGTATGTGCTGGATACGGAAAACTACTACAACTTCCTCTGGGGCGGCAGCACGGAAGAGGGCAGCACAACGGCAATGCCTAAAAAGTATATGTTTCCTACCAGCGGTGTGCTGGCAGGGTCCGTGGAGGACTACAGCAGCAACTCTTATGCAGTCTGGTGTGATCTGGAGGCCCTGAAAAAGGTGCTGAAAAAGGAGTTTCGTAACCGCCCCATTCCCGGACAGCCCACCTCGGCTTCGGGAAAACCCATGAAGGAGATTTACTATAACTACATCATGGTGGGCGTGGACGATATGGACCATGTAAAAGAGGTGCAAAATACCATTTCCCAGCTGGGCTACTCTGCAGAGAGCAACGCCGAATGGGTGGAATCCATGCAGGGACAGTACCAGAGCATTCAGCTTGCCCTGGGAGGCATCGGAGCGGTTTCCCTTCTGGTGGCGGCCATCGGTATTGCCAATACCATGATGATGTCCATTTATGAAAGGACCAAGGAAATCGGCATCATGAAGGTGCTGGGCTGTGATATGAAAAACATCCAGGGCATGTTTCTTTTGGAAGCCGGATATATCGGCCTTATCGGTGGCCTTATCGGAACGGGACTGTCCTACGGCATGTCGGCCCTGATCAATACGCTGCTGAGCACCGAGGGCAGCGGGATCGACCTGGCAGCGGCCTCGGGAATCTCCTATATTCCGGCCTGGCTGTCTCTTTTGGCCATCGGATTTGCCGTGATCGTGGGCATGGTTGCGGGCTTTTTCCCCTCCCTTCGGGCCATGCGCTTAAGTCCTTTGGCAGCGATCCGGAATGAATAAATTTTTGGGGCAAAAAAATGAAAAAATTGCCCCTGCCTTGTAGATTTTACGAAAATCTTGTGCTATACTTTTTTTGTGTCTGCAGAGAGGTATGCATGTTCGGGGGAACAGGCATGCGCAGACTTTATATTCTTTAGAAACAGGGGCGAGACTATGCAAAACAATGGAGCGGATGCTGCTAAGAGAGCAGCAGAAGAAGCAGCCAGAAAGGCTGCAGCAGTAACAATGAAGTCAGGTGCAGCACCGGAGAAAAAAGCCGGCGTAGCAGAATCAGCAGAGGAAGCGATCCGTCAGAATGCGGGCATCAATGCGAAGAAACTGGCCATTGAATCGGCACTTCGTATCGCAGATGAGGTAGCTGCCAAGGCAGCTAAGGATGCGAATTCCACTTCCCGTGAGAAGGACGAGTCCAGAAAAGCGCTGGATGAGGAGAATATCCGCAAGGCTACCAGCGAGCAGACCAGGAAGGCAGCAGAAGAGCTGGCAAGAAAACTGGCCGATGAGAATGTAAAGAAATCCCAGGAGCTGCAGGCAGCTTCCGATGAAAGGGTGAAAAAGCATAAGGAAGAGGTCAAGGCAAAAGCCCAGGCCGAAGCCAAGAAAAAGGTGGATGAGGTCGTAAAGACCACGGCTGAGAAGGCGCAGAAAGAGCGCGATGAGAAGATCAAGAAGGCCGAAGAAGAAGCCAAGAAGACCATGGAGGAAGTGATCAAGAAGGCACAGGAAGAGGCCGATGCCAAGGTTGAATCAGTTCGTACCCAGGCACAGGAAGAGGCTAAGAAGAAGGTAGATGAGGCCAGAGCAGCCATCACCACCTCCACCGAGCAGGAAGTAGAGCAGGCGGTGAACACCGCAGGCGCCGATGCCAAGATCAAGGAAGCCGATATCATCAAGGCAGAGGAAGAGAAGAACAACAAGATCTTAGAGGATGCCATCCGCAAGGAGGCAGAGGCAGTAGCCAATAAGTTTGCAAAAGAAGCTGCCATGAAGATGGAAGAGGAGCGCCTCAGAAGAGAAGAGGAAGAGAAGGCTCGTCAGGCAGCAGAAGAGAAGGCACGCAAGGAAGCAGAAGAGCGTGCTAGGAAAGAAGCGGAGGAAGCAGAAGCTCGCCGCATCGAGGAAGAGAAGAAGCGCAAGGAAGAGGAAGCCAAAGCCAAGGCAGAGGCAGCAGAGAAGGCCAGAAAGGCAGCAGAAGCCCTGGAATTCAGAAAGTATCAGGAGGAAGCCCAGAAGGCACTCGCTTCCAAGGCAGGAGAAGTAGCAGCAGCAAACGCAGCAGCGGCACCTGCGGCAGCGGCACCTGCGGCAGCGGCAGCAGCAGCCGCAGCGGCGGCAGCAGCTCCGGCTCAGGCGGCAGCGCCTGCTCCCGAAGCAGCAGCTTCACCCGCCAAGGCAGTTACCGCGGCAGCTACCGCATCTTCAGCCGGCGGCGCTATGAGCTTAGAGGAGTTCCAGAAGGCAGCTATGAAGCTCAAGATCCTGCTTGACAATGGTATCATTTCTCAGGAAGACTTCGACGAAGAGAAGAAGAAACTGGTTGAGAACATGGCTTTATAAGGAAAATTACAAGGCGACAAATATGTCAGAAAGAGACTGCAGATCTGCAGTCTCTTTTTAGCTGGGAAAAACCCCGTTTTCCCTTATGGGAAAAGGGTCGGACTCCTTGACAAAAGGCCGGGGAAACTATATTATGTTAATAACTGTGTGATCCTGTAGTTGACTACAAGGGTCAAAATTTTAAAACGAGGAGTAAAAGAGCAATGAGCAAGGAAATTGCCAAGAATTATGATCCCCGACAGATGGAGGATCGTATCTATCAAAAATGGCTTGACGGAAAGTATTTTCACGCAGAGGTAGATCCCGATAAGAAACCCTTTACCATCGTGATCCCGCCCCCGAATATTACGGGACAGCTCCATATGGGACATGCCCTTGATAATACCATGCAGGATATCTTGATCCGCTTTAAGAGAATGCAGGGCTTCAGTACCCTTTGGCAGCCCGGAACGGATCATGCATCCATCGCAACGGAAGTAAGGATCATTGAGAAGCTGAAGGAAGAGGGCATCGACAAGGAATCTCTGGGCCGCGAAGGCTTTTTGGAGAGAGCCTGGGCCTGGAAAAAGGAGTACGGCGGAAGGATCATCCAGCAGCTGAAGAAGCTGGGCTCCTCCTGCGACTGGGACAGAGAGCGCTTCACCATGGATGAGGGCTGCAACAAGGCCGTTACGGAAGTGTTCTGCAAGATGTATGACAAGGGCTGGATCTACAAGGGATCCCGCATCATCAACTGGTGTCCGGTCTGCAACACCTCCATTTCCGATGCAGAGGTAGAATACGAAGAGCAGCAGGGGCATCTGTGGCATATCAAGTATCCTCTGGTAGAGAACGGTAAGCCCTCTGAGACGGAGTTTTTAACCTTTGCAACCACCCGTCCGGAGACCATGCTGGGTGATACGGCAGTGGCTGTCAATCCCGATGATGAGAGATACACCTACCTCCATGGCAGAGAGGTTTGGCTTCCCATCGTGGAAAAGGCCATCCCTGTAGTTACGGATACTTATGTAGATATGGAGTTTGGTACCGGTGTCGTAAAGATCACCCCGGCCCATGACCCCAACGACTTTGAGGTAGGAAAGCGTCACAATCTGCCGGAAGTCAATATTATGAATGACAATGCCACCATCAATGAAAACGGCGGCAAGTATGCAGGAATGGATCGCTATGAAGCCAGAGCGGCCATCGTAAAGGAACTGGAAGAAAAGGGTCTTTTGGTAAAGATCGAGGATTACGCCCACAATGTAGGTACCCACGATCGCTGCAAGACCACCATCGAGCCACTCATCAAGAAGCAGTGGTTTGTAAAGATGGACGAGCTCATCAAGCCCGCCGTAAAGGCTGTAAAGGAGGGCGAGATCAAGCTGGTTCCTTCCGGAATGGAAAAGACCTACTTTAACTGGACCGACAACATCAGAGACTGGTGTATTTCCAGACAGCTCTGGTGGGGACACAGGATCCCGGCTTACTATTGCCGGGACTGCGGCGAGATCGTAGTGGCAGCCAAGATGCCCGAGGTTTGTCCGGGGTGCGGCAAGAATCATTTTGAGCAGGATCCGGATACTTTGGATACCTGGTTTTCCTCGGCACTTTGGCCCTTCTCTACCTTGGGCTGGCCGGAAAAGACCAAGGAGCTGGAATACTTCTATCCCACCAACGTGCTGGTTACGGGCTACGATATCATCTTTTTCTGGGTTATCCGCATGATCTTCTCAGGCTACGAGCAGATGGGAGAGAAGCCCTTTGATACGGTTCTGTTCCATGGTCTTGTAAGAGATGAGCAGGGACGTAAGATGAGTAAGTCCCTGGGCAACGGTATCGATCCGCTGGAGGTTATCGAGCAGTACGGTGCAGACGCCCTTCGTCTTATGCTGGTTACCGGAAATGCGCCGGGTAACGATATGCGCTTCACCGAGGCCAAGATCACCAGCAGCCGTAATTTTGCCAATAAGGTTTGGAACGCATCCCGTTTCATCCTCATGAATATGGAAGGCAGCGAGATCAGGGAGGATGCCAAAGAGCATCTGGAAGCCGCTGACAAGTGGATCCTTTCCAAGCTGAATACCCTCATCGGGGATGTTACCGAGAACATGGAAAAATACGAGATGGGTATCGCTGTTCAGAAGGTTTACGATTTTATCTGGGAAGAGTTCTGCGACTGGTACATCGAAATGGTGAAGCCCAGACTGTACAACAGCGACAACGAGAGCAGCAAGCAGGCAGCTCTTTGGACCTTAAGATACGTGCTTTGCGAAGCACTGAGACTTTTGCATCCCTTCATGCCCTTCATCACAGAGGAGATCTTCTGTGCGGTGCAGAGTGAGGAAGAAACCATTATGAT
>JAEEKV010000295.1 GCA_016282595.1 Lachnospiraceae bacterium | reverse complement strand
TTTTTATCCGTACTCCAAAGGGGCGCAACAAGATCTCTTCTGGCTCCGTCCCCCGTCATCCGGTGGATCACCACATGCTCCGGCAAAAGGGCAATGCAATCCCGCACCAGATCCGTATAGTCCTCCATGCTCATACAGGTAAAGGCCCCCTTTTCATATTCTGCGGCCAGATCCGTTCCCCGGAGCACATGAAGGAGCTGTAGTTTAATGCCGCTGATAGGACCGCTTCCTACATACTTGACCGTTTCCAGCATCTCTTCCCTGCTCTCTCCCGGAAGCCCTAAGATCACATGGGTGATGACCTCTATGCCGTTTTGACTAAGGCGTCTTAGAGCGTCATCATAAACGGAAAGGGGATAGCCCCTTCGGATATAGGCTGCACTTTTCTCATGGATGGTCTGCAGTCCCAGTTCCACCCAGACTGGCTTTCGCTGGTTTAATTCAGCCAGAAGCTCTATCACATCATCCGGCAGGCAGTCCGGCCTGGTAGCGATGCTGAGGGCTACGATATCCGAATGGTCCATGGCATCCTGGTAGATCTGCTGCAGCCTTTCCACAGGTGCATAAGTCCCGGTAAAGGCCTGAAAGTAGGCAATAAACTTGCCACTACCGGAGGGCATCTTTCGGATGACCCGGGCCTTGCCCTCTTTGATCTGCTCGGTAATACCCAGGGCACGGTCCGAGGCAAAGTCTCCGGATCCGTAGCCCGAGCAGAAAATACATCCGCGGTTATCCAGGGTGCCGTCTCTGTTGGGACAGGTAAAGCCGCCGTCGATGGCAATGCGGTAGATCTTTTCCCCGAATCGCTCCTGAAAATATTGGTTGGCCGTTTTCTGTTTCATAGTCTAGTTCATCTCATATTTCAACGCTTCAATGATGCTGTCATCCTCAATTAAAAATACATGCATGATTTTTCCTTTTCTAAAACCCCTCTGCTCTCCTTCGTTTCCGCATTTCCAGACGCTTCATGGCCCCTTCCCACTCTGCCTTGTCTGACTCGCTCTCCAGCTTCAGTCCGAAGCGGATGGCTGCAGGCTTGCCCGACTCATCCACATGAACCTCCGTAAAATATGCTCTGTTGATCACCCGGCGAAGGCCGGTCTCCCGCTCCTCGATATACACATCCGTCCGAACCTCCATGGAGGAACGTCCCACATAGGTGACCTTGGAAATGATCACCACAATGTCGTTGAGAAAAGCGGCGTTTTTAAACTGCAGGTCATCACAGGCCGCAGTGGTAACATGGCCGCCGCAATGCCTGGTGGCAGCAATGCCGGAAACCTGATCCATCCATTCCATGAGCCTGCCGCCGTACAATCTGCCTGCACCGTTGATATCCTCGTTCTGTATGCACTTCACCCATTCCGTTTTGGAATCCTCAACGGTTTTGTATCTTTCGTACTCCATTGTTTTATCCTGCTTTCTTTATGATGGTATGCATTTTTCCTTGCATCCTCACTGTATATTCGTTATCTTCGGTTTGATCCTGGAGGCGTACTCCGACGCCAGACTTGAGGGTACATAGGCCTTCAAGCGTATGCCGTCCTCCAGATACTCCTCTTCCATGACCTGGCCCATCTGCCGCACCTTGCCTGCAAAGGCGGTATCAGCATAAGGAATCTGCATCTCCAACAGGGTCTGCATTTCTTTCAGCGTATCCGACAGAGCTTTTGTCAGATCGTCCAGGCCCTCCCGTTTTTTCGCACTGATACGCACCGTCTTATCCGCCGCCTTATCCCGCAGGATCTCTTCCGTTGCAAGATCCGTTTTATTAAAGGCGGTGACAATGGGCTTTCCCGTGATCTTCAACTCAGAAAGGGTATCATATACCACCTTCCTGTGCATCTCCAGATCCGGATCCGAGGCATCGATGACATGCAAAATAATGTCCGCATACTGGGCCTCCTCCAGGGTGCTGTGAAAGGCTTCGATGAGCTGATGGGGGAGCTTGTGAATAAACCCTACGGTATCCGTTAAAAGCACCTGCATGCCATCGGGCAAAGACAGGGCTCTGGTGGTGGGATCCAGGGTTGCAAAAAGCTTATCCTCCGCCAGTACCTCGGCCCCTGTCAGGGCATTCAGCAGGGTAGATTTTCCTGCATTGGTATAGCCCACAATGGCAATGACGATGGCCCGGTTTTTCACCCTCTTTTTTCTGCCCGTCTCCCGGACGGATTCCAGTTCCTTTACCTGCCGGGAAAGTTGTCCCATGCGGTGCCTAATAGCTCTTCTGTCGGTTTCCAGCTTGGTCTCTCCGGGTCCTCTGGTTCCGATACCGCCTCCCTGTCTGGACAGTGCCTTACCAAAGCCGGACAGGTGGGATGCCCGGTACTTCAGCTGTGCCAGCTCCACCTGGATCTTACCCTCCCTGCTGCCGGCATGGGCGGCAAAAATATCCAGGATCACGATGGTGCGGTCAATGACCTTCACTCCCAGGGCATCGGACAGAGTCAGCATCTGTACCGGGGATAATTCATCATCACAGACCACCCCGTCTGCATCCGTCATAATGACCTCCATCCGAAGCTCTTCCACCTTGCCGCTTCCCAGATAGCTTTTTACATCCGGATGGGGGAGCCGTTGCAGTACTCTCCCGCATTCCTCTCCCCCTGCGGTATCAATGAGGCGGGACAGCTCATCCAGGCTTGCCATGGTTTCCTGCTCATCCGAGGTTATGATACTGATCAGTACGTACTTTTCTTTCTCCATGGGTAACATGATGGCACTTAATACCCTGCTTTCAGATCCACAAGGTTGTGCATTGGTTTCTCTTCACAATAGGCTTCAAAATCATCCAAAAACAGATCCACGATCTGCTCTACGGTGTAGGGAAGGGTCCAGTTTCCTGCTATGTGAGTGGTAAGCACCAGTCTGGGGCAATTCCAAAGGGTGCTGTCATCATCCAGAGGCTCCTTTTCAAATACATCAAGAGCTGCGCCCCCAAGTCTTTCTTCCCGGAGCATTGCTTCCAGGGCTTTTTCATCCAGCACATCACCTCTTCCCACATTGACAAGATAAGCATCCTCGGGAAGAAGCTGCAGTCTTTCCTTTGTCAAAAGGCCCCTGGTCTCCCTGGTGGACGGAAGGCTTAATACCAGCAGATCCGTTTCCGGAAGCACCTTTTCTATGTCGGAAATGGTGCATACTTTGTCAAAGAGATTCTCCGGATTTTTACCCAAGCGATTCACACCGGTGATGCTTGCAGGTCCGAAGGCTTTCAGGCGAATAGCCGCCTGGCTTCCGATATCTCCGGTGCCCACCAAGGTGATCCTGGCTCCGTGGATGGAATGAATGGCAAGACCCCGCTCCCACTTTTTCTCTCTAACCAGCTGATCATATTCCGGTTTTCTTCGCATCATCTCCAAGGTCACCATAACGATGTGCTCTGCAATGGTAAGACCGTAGGCGCCGGAAGCATTGCTCAAAAGAATATCGGTTCCGGATAAAATATCCAGGAAATGATCCACTCCCGCAGAGGGGGTGGAGATCCATTTCAGGCTGTCTCCCGCAGTTGCCAGAGCTGCATCCATACCAAGGATCACTTCTGCATCCTTTGCCTGCAAAAGGGCTTCGTCCCTCTCATCGCAGAACACTGTCCGGTATCCGAAGGCTCCGGCCTTATCTGCGATCTGCTTTCTCTGCGCTTCATTTAACACAGAAAAATTCACTACCAGTTTCTTTGTACCACTACTCATTATCTTTCCCCTCCTGAATGGTTATATTTCATGATTCTGTTTCATGATTATTTTTCAAAATCCTTTTCGTTCCTTAGCCCGGTCAATGAGAGATACGGCTTCGTTCATGGCATCCTTCAGATAGTCCGCTTCCCACTCTCTTCCGGCTTTCTCCGTTTTCTTGATCTCTTCCCAGGCTTTGTGGCGCTCCTCGTCACTGGCAAACACCCTGCCGCTGAAAA
>JAEEKV010000294.1 GCA_016282595.1 Lachnospiraceae bacterium | reverse complement strand
GAAAGAGTGTCTGTCACTGTTTCAAAAATGATATACTAAGTAATCAGTAATTAACGGTGCCTGTCACCGTATTAGGGAGGAGATCTTATGCTGGCATTGGCAATTCTATTAGCTGTATTTCCGAGTGTCCTCGTCTTTGCCGTGGTGTACAAATTTGACACTATTGAAAAAGAGCCGACGTCCCTTTTGATCAAGCTGTTTATCGGCGGGATTATAGCCTTTTCCCTGGCAATGCTGTTGGGGGGCCTGGGGCGAATGGGGCTGCAGTCCATTTACACCGGAAAAAGTCTGATGCTATTTCAGTTTGTTGACAGTTTTCTGCTGGAGGCGCTGCCGGAACAGGTTTTCATCTTTCTGGTGATTTGTCTTTTCACATGGAAAGATAAAGAGTTTAACTACACCTTTGATGCAGTGGTGTATGCGGTTACAACCGCCCTTGGAGTGACCATTGCCGGAAATTTGATGCATATCTTCAGAGGCAATGGCTTTAAGGTTAGCTACCTCTTACTTTCCCTGGTGGGACATGTGATCAGTGCCGTATTTATGGGGTATTTTTACGGCAAGGCAAAAAACAGCGAAGGTTTAAAAGAAACCGGGGCCACCCGTATGTATCTGGTGGAAACGCTGCTGATTCCCATTGTCATGTTTGGAATTTATGATTTTTGTTTGCAGATACAGACCCAGTTCTTTTATGTATTCCTGATCCTTTACGAGATTGTGTGCGGGATCATAACCGTAGTGGAAATCGTGTATCTTTCAAAACATGATACAATGCTGACCGGATTGGCTGATGTAGAGCTGACTGAACAGGAAGCTGCGTCCTTTAAAGAAACGGAAAGGTGGTAAGCGGTATGAAGATCAAATGCGATTATTGCGGTCAGATGATCGATGAAACGCTGCAAACATGTCCGAACTGCGGTGCCGCTTTATCCGGTGCGAACAGAATGGCTCATACCCAGCCGCAAACCATTGAAGAGTTGAAGCAATGGTATGTGGATCATAATCTGCCCCCGGAGCATGTGACGCGATTTTTTATCGGGAAAAATATCACAGAGCCGAAAGCCTTTGGTATCTACAAGGATGAAAACGGCGACTTTGTCGTTTATAAAAATAAGGCAAACGGCGAGCGTGCGGTCCGTTATCAGGGATCGGATGAGGGATATGCCGTGAATGAGCTCTATCAAAGGCTGCGGACTGAAATCGCGGAGCAAAAGAAAAATAATGCAAATCGCAATCAGTCCGGCTATCGGAGCAGCGGCAAAAATGCCTCTTCCAAAAAAAGCTTCGGATCCACATATTATAAGATCCTGAAGGGGGTTTTGTTTACCAAATTCGGGATCACAATCTTTGCGCTGGTGGTATTCTTCCTTGCATCCGTATTGGATCATTCCCCGGCCAGAGGGTACTATCGGTACAATGGCAAGGATTATTATTATCAAAAATCGCAATGGTATGAATATCATGCGGAGGATGATGACTGGTATCTGAATTACGATAGCGGTTTTCTGGATGATCTGATCACAGACGATACGGCCGATGAGTATCGGATCTACGATCACGAGGGATCGCGATTTGAAGATTCAACGTGGTACGATGTCGGCAGCTCAAGCAGCAGTGACGATTCCTGGAGCAGCAGCGACTGGGATAGCGGCAGCTCATGGGACAGCAGCGATTCCTGGGATTCAGGCAGCTCGGACTGGGATTCCGATTGGTAATACAGAATGTGGTTCTACTTTACCAAGCAGAACAAGGTGAATATGGTTGTCTATATCAAAAACTACTTCTTTATCGAGGAGTATTTCGATAATATGGCACGTTAAGAAGATTGAAAACCTGACGAGATCAGGTAAATTCATGAAAAGAAAAAAGATGCGCTCCCCACTCGGGAACGCATCTTTTTTCTATGCAAAAACAGTGGTTTTGTGGTATATTTATATTGATTTTTTATGTCTTGTTCTTGGGGAGGAATAAGAGGGCGTAAGCTTCAGTCGGATAGATTCAGGATGCGAACATAAGGAGAGCATACTATGAGGACAAAACAGGGGGAACGAATCGTTGCATTATCGATTGCCATGCTGTTGGCTGTTTCGGAACTTTTCGGGATAGGGAGCCTGGATACCTATGCAGAATCGGCGCAGGAATTTGAGAAGGAGCAGGAATCTATCACCGCAGAAACAGACTCTGAAACCTACGTTACAACCGCGGATGATTGGGAGGCTGAATGGAAAGCGCCATCCGGTGGCATGGGATTTGTAACCTTGACGAAGTATACAGGTCCTGTAGATCAGAAGATCATGATCCCGAACTACCTGAAGAAAAATAATATCAGCTACTGGGTTGTTTTCAAAAGCATGGGTGCTAATGAATGGACCGAAGAAAGGCAGTGGGAAGGGAATCAGTACAAGGATGTGATCACCTATGGCGGTGATGGAACGGCAAATGCAGCCAATCTGGTTCCGGGAGTAGAATTCGGTGACCAGGTTATTATGGCGCCTGAGGCGGGAAAGGGTTTTCAATATTGCAAAAGCATGACAAGCGTTAGTCTGCCTGGCGACTTCCTTACGAATAGTGAATCGGACAGCATAACCGATATGTCCCGGATGTTTTATCAGTGCAAATCCCTGGAAAGTATAGATTTTGGAGCGAATTTTGATACTTCAAAGGTAACCACTATGGACAGCATGTTCAGCGGTTGCAAGAGCCTGAAATCTCTGAATTTGGACCTCTTTGATACGGCTAACGTCAAAGATATGGGTTCCATGTTCATGGATTGTGCATCTTTGAAATTCCTGAATGTTTCAAATTTGAAAACTGAGAAAGTCACCGATATGAGCAATATGTTCAGAGGGTGCTGCCATCTGGAGTCCCTGGATGTCAGTGGATTCAATACGGCAGCTTGTACGGATATGAGTGGTATGTTCTGTGAGTGTGAGACACTACCCGCACTGAATCTTGGCGGGAAGGATTCAACCTTTAAAACAACCAATGTAACAAACATGGGGTTGATGTTTGCCGCCTGTTCTATGCTGGAAACCCTGGATTTGAGCGGCTTTTCCACCGCCAAAGTAACGGATATGCATTGTATGTTTCAGGGGTGTAAACGCCTGACAAAGCTGGATCTTACCACCTTTAAAACAGCCAATGTAACGGATATGCGTTTTATGTTCGATTCGCTGCTCATGTTAGAGCGAATTTACGTTGGAACTGACTTTACCACCGCTCAAGGGGTGGATGGCACCGGGATGTTTGAAAATGATACAAAGCTTGTGGGAGGAAGGGGAACCATCTTTGACTCCACTCATGTAGATGCAACTTACGCCAGGGAAGATGACCCTGCCAACGAAAAACCGGGATATTTTACCATCTTCTATATGTCTGTGAGCTCGGACTGGTATTATGAGCCTATCCAAAGTGGGGATACCACCATCACCCTTATTGGTTACAAAAATCCGGACCGCAGGGATATTGTGATCCCGTCAACTATGACGGTAGAGGGGAAAACCTATGGTGTGATCCTGAAAAAATTGCATTACGATAGTGATGACACATCCAAAGAACTGACATCCGTTGTGATCTCTGAAGGGGTGAAGGCAGCAGTAGATGCAACCGGTATGTTTGATGAGTGTGACAAGCTGATCCGGTTAGATGTCAGCAAGCTGAACACCTCTGATACCAAGCTTATGACAGGAATGTTCAGGTATCTTTTCAAAGTTGATGAGCTGGATGTATCCGGTTTTGATACCGGTAACGTGACCAACATGGAAAGCATGTTTATGGGAGATTCCGGTCTTACTTCTTTGGATGTCAGCGGTTTTGACACCGGTAAAGTATGTAACATGGATGGTATGTTTGCGTACACAGATAAATTGGAATCACTTGATCTGCATTCCTTTGAAACGGAAAATGTGGAATCTTTGGCCTCAATGTTTATGAATTGTACGAACCTGCTCAGCCTGAATCTGTCAAGCTTTGATACGAAAAATGTTACAGATATGAAAGGGATGTTTTTCAACTGCAGCGATTTGGGGCAGATCATCGTAAATCCGGAAACCTTTACCTTGACCTCTCTTAATGTGGAGGAAGGTAAGGGATCCAACATGTTTGGGTCATGTCATCATTTAAAGGGCGGAAAAGGAAGCGGATATGAGCCGGATCATGTCTCGGACAGTTCCAGAGCCTGCGTTGATCAGGGAGAAGAGGCTCCGGGATATTTTTGCGGTGGACATATCACAAAAATTAATGAATGGGCCCATGAGCCCGGCCTGGTCTATACGGATGCTGACGGGAATTTTCGGCAGGATGATTCCTATGTGATCCTGTATCGATATGATGGCTCTGAGCGTGACATTATCATTCCGGCCTGGATAGAGGATGAAAATGGGGAGAGGAAAAAAGTGGCCCTTGCCGGTATGGGGGCAGAACGAATAGATATTTCCGTTGGGGAAGACGGAAGTGTTTCTTTCGATGAGAGCCAGGCCTTTAACTCTAACCTTGTGGAGACTGTTGTCATTGAAGAAGGCGTTCTTGCGGCAGATATCCTCCAGCCACTTTTCAACGACTGCTACAAGCTTTCCTATCTGGATCTGCGAGGTCTGGATATGACGCAGAAGCGGCATTTGAACAATCTGTTTTATAACTGCGTTTCTTTGAAGAGTCTGGATGTTTCAAGGCTGAACACTGAAAGTGCAGTGGATATGAGTGCAATGTTCGCAAACTGCAGTTCTTTGACAAAGCTGGAAGGCTTCGGAGAATATTTCTATCAAAAGAAAAAGGGTTACTCCTTTTATGCACCAAATTGTAAAGATGCTTCCGGAATGTTCTTGGGATGCAGTGCCTTGAAAAAGGCCTACATGCCCGGATTTACCGAGAAGCTGAAGAAGCTTTCAGACTTTTTCTACGGTTGCAGCAGCATCAAAAACATTCAGCCAATGGATTGCATAGACTGGAATAATACGTTTCTGACTCCCGGCGTTACCACCAGCGGCGTAACGGATTTCCATAATATGTTCGCTCAGTGTAGTGCCCTTACGGATTTTTATCCGGTGTATGCTGCAACTGAGGAAAATGGACTTGAGCGCATGGTGCCTTCTACAGAAAATGCCCTGGATATGAGTGGCATGTTTGCGGGGTGTACGTCCCTGACGGAGGTGCCCATTTCCCACTTTGATACGAGAAAGGTCACCAACTTCACGGGTATGTTTTTGGACTGTGCCGCTTTGCAGCGTGTTTTGCAGGGAACGAACTTCGGGACTGCTGCCTGCACCTCCATGTCCGGTTTATTTGCAGGCTGCAAAAAGCTGGATCCGGATTTTTTGGATCTGACGATCTTTGATACGGCAAAAGTGCAGCGCATGGACAGTATGTTTGAAGACTGCGAGCAGTTGGACGTACTGGATCTTTCCAACTTTGATACCGGAGCAGTCACCAACATGTCCGGTATGTTCAAGGACTGCAGCAGCCTTTTGGATATTGATTTCGGGGAGCATTTTGATGTCAGCAAAGTAACTGATTTTTCCTCCATGTTTGAAAATTGCGAGAGTCTGACGGCAATGGATCTTTCCGGTTTTGTTCCCACAAAAGGGGAGAGCATGGCACGGATGTTTGCAGGTTGTAAAAACCTTACAGGTGTGGATCTTACCGGATTTTCTTCCTCCTACAATAAGGGTGAGGGACAGGATATTTCCGCCATGTTTGCAAACTGCAGCGCGCTTACGAATCTGGATATAAGCTCCTTGAATTACAAATTTGTAGGCACAATGAAAAATCTGTTTTCCGGCTGTAGCAACCTAAAACGGCTTGTGCTTATGAAACAGGATAAGTTCGGCAGATATCCAAACACCACTATGCTTGCGAATATCTCCGGAATGTTAGCAGGATGCAACTCTTTGGAGAGCATGGATCTGAGTATGCTCAATACCTTCGCGGTAACGGATATGAGTGGTTTGTTTAAGGGCTGCGAATCTCTGAAGGAGGTAAACCTGGAGGGCCTTGATACCTCCAAAGTCACAAACCTTAGTTCCATGTTCGAAGGCTGCTCGGCCCTGAATCCCATTGAGCTGTCTTCCTTTGATACCTCCGCGGTGAAAAATGTAAGCCGCATGTTCAACGGTTGTCTGAGCCTGCGTAGGATCTATGTGTCCGATGGCTTTGTCCTCGACGGTACTGCACAGGGCGAGGATGTCTTTACAGGCTGCAAAACCGGTCTTTTGGTAGGCGGCGCCGGAACCAGGTACACCGCATCTCATACAGATCATACCTATGCCCGGATCGATCAGGGCTGGATCGAAGGAAAGCCCGGTTATCTGACACGCAAGATCGCTGTCAACGATGTGGGTTATTCCATCAAGAACAACGAATCCAACAACGGCCTGCGTTACCAGGGAGAATATGAGATTCCCCAAAGCCGATATGAGGAAGTCTTCGGTTCCATGGGCAAAAAAATGTACGAGTACTTCCGTGATGCCTGGGGTGGCAGCTGCTATGGCCTGTCCGCATCAGGAGCACTCCTTAGTGTGGAAAACGGCATCGATCTTTCCACCTTTGACGGAGCTGCCACCTCGGTTGCAAATCTGAAGCTGAAGAACAGCTGGGGGGATCCCACCGGAGAGGATGATTTAAAGACCTTTATCGAGCAGATGCAGATTTCCCAGTATGATATCCGGGTACAGCTTTGCTATGTACTCAACAATGACCTGGACGATCTGGTACAGTTTGTCTTAAGCGAGCCCAACCCCGTTATCATCGGTATGTACGATGACGAAGAGGGGCATGCGGTTTTGGTTTATCAGGCGGATAAGCTGGTGGATGGCTCCGTGGTGCTGCATATTTACGACAGCAACTGGCCGGGAGAGGACCGCACCATTACTGTCACCATGAGCAATCAAAAGTACGCTTACTGGAAGTATGATCTGGGTACGGATTCAGCAGGAGGCAAGCATGTTTGGGGCAACCGGGCAAATCAGACCTCCAACGGTCACGTTTATACCATGGCCTACGTGCCTTATGATGTTTATTCCATGGTTTATATGGATAAGGAGATGAACGCCGACGTCAACACCGATTGGAACTGGATCATCGGTGAGGATGATGACATCGATACCTGGACCGACCAGGATGAAAAAGAGTATCAGGCCTCCGGTCTTAGCTGGACCGAGGAGGACCAGAAGCTCTACGATGAAGATCCCTGGAGTAGGGAAGAGGAGCTTCGCTATCAGAATAAAACCGGAGAATGGGCCGACAGGGATAAGATGCCCAGTGAAGAGGAGGCTAGAGAAAAGCCCTGGACCAGAGAAGAAGAGACCATCTTCAAGAAAGAAGGCATGATATCCGAAGCAGATTATAACCAAAAGCCCTGGAGCAATACGGAAGAGGGCTGGTATGACGAGCTTGGTATGGCCACCGCAGAAGAGTATAAGGGAAATGAGTGGACGCCGGAGGAGGAAGCGGGCTTCTCTGCCGATGCTATGGCAAGCGCTGCGGAGTACAAAAATGATCCCTGGACCAGGGAAGAGGAGCAGGATTACAAGGATGGCAAGATGAACGATATGGTATCTGACTCCGAGTATGCGAAAACTCCCTGGAACCCTGACATTGAGGATAAATTGCTGGAGACCTATCCCGCAGCCGAGGATGACACCGAGCAGTGGAGTTCTGAGGATGAAGCAAGCTATAATGCCTGGGTTGCAGCCGGAGCAGATTTGGAAAAACTGGCTACGGACCCTGCTTACAGCACTCTGCATTACCGCATGCGTTATCGTATGAGATACAGAATGCGCTACCGCATGAGATACAGAATGCGCTATCGTATGAGATACAGAATGCGTTACCGTATGAGATACAGAATGCGTTACCGCATGAGATACAGAATGCGCTATCGTATGAGATACAGGATGCGCTATCGCATGAGATACAGAATGCGTTATCGTATGAGATATCGCATGCGCTATCGTATGCGCGCAAAACTGAACAATGACTCCGCCACCGGACGTATGAAGCTTATGACGGTGGATAGTGAAAGCTATGATATCCGTTCCAATGACGGGAAAAAGATGGCCTCAGTAGAAAACAATACCCTAAAGGTGGAGTCTGCCTATGAGGATACCGTTTTCAAGATGCAGGATATGTCCATCATGACCGATACGGACAATGAAACCAGAGACAGAAAGGAAATCATCTACCTGCCTGCGGATGATGGTCAGATCATTACAAATCAAAAGAGCGGAGCAGCTTTGGATGTTACCATGATGGATGCCAACAAAGTGCTTTCGGTAAATACCAAAGCCAAGAGCCTCTGCGTTAACGTCAATGCCACAAAGGAAAACGTGGCAGAGGTGGCGCTTTCCGATGATTCCGACTGCACCATCAGTCTGGAAGGCGAAAAAGGCGACCAGATCCTTTTGCAAAAGACCGTGGGAGAGGGCGCTAATGCCAAAACCGTGAATATGAAGGGTAAGGTTTCCCAAGGCGGCGCCAAGGGCGCAACCGCTACCTTTGAGATTTCCGAAGGCAAGATGACTCAGGAAAATCTGAACTTCTCCGTTTTCCTGGGAGAGGAGAATAAGATTCCGGCATCCCAACAGATTTACATCGGCAATCTGGAAGCAAGAACCCGATCCGCAGTTTCCTATACCGGAGAAAACGTCTATCCCCCCGTTGTTCTCATCAGCGGAAAGACCGCCCTTAAGGAGTGGGAAGACTATGTCACCGTCTATATGAACAACCGAGAACTGGGAGAAGCAAAGGTGATCCTCATCGGTATGGGCAAATACCGCGGGGAAAAAGAGCTGACCTTCAAGATTGTAAACGGTCCCGGCTCTAATGAGGATATCTATGCCGGACTTGAAGAGGGTGACGGAAAGGCAACGCAAGATCTCAAGGATGAAGCTAAGCCTGCAAAAGTACATACCACATTAACCGACGAAAAGACAGGCCAGACCTATGAGGTAACATCCTCTGATGAAAAGCGTCCGACCCTGCAATACACGGGTCCTTCCAAGAATGCAAAGAAAACCAAGAGCATTACCATCGGCGGAACCGTGAAGATTGACAACGTCGATTATGTGGTAACCAAAGTGGCCGATAAAGCGCTGAAGAACAGCAATGTGACACAGGTTACTATCACAGACACCGTGGAGACCATCGGTGCAAATGCCTTTAACGGCTGTAAGAAACTGAAGAAGCTGAAGATTGCAAACGGCGTCACCACCATCGGTAACTCCGCCTTTGCAGGCTGCACATCACTGACTACGGTTACCATTCCGGCCAGCGTCAAAAAGATCGGCAAGAAAGCCTTCTTTCAGTGTAAGATCAAAAAACTTACCATCAGGACAAAGAAGCTGTCACAAAAGAATGTGGGTGCCAAAGCCTTCTTTGGAGTCGTGGCCAAGGCAAAAGTGAAGGTACCCAAGGGGAAGAAGACACTATATACGGCGCTCCTTCGCAAAAAAGGAATGCCGAAGAGCGCAAAGGTGAAGTAAGAAGTAAGTGACTGATACCGCTAAGGAGGGGTTACGATGAACCAAAGTATCAAATGTAGGAAGAACAGCAGGCTGATGAGGCTTCTGCTTAGTATGCTTTTGCTAACTTTATTTTTCGCATGTGGCAAAATGACGCCCTGTCTGGCGGGTGATTCTGATTTTGTCATTGAAAACGGTGTGCTCAAGGCCTATACAGGCTCGGCTTCGAAGGTGACAATTCCAAGCACTGTGACAAAGATTGGAAGCCAGGCCTTCTGTAAAAAGAATGACGATAACATAATCATAGATAATACCACTCTGCAAACTGTGGAGATCCCGAACACCGTAACACAGATCGGATTCAGTGCTTTTGAACAATGTGTCAACCTAAAGTCGGTCACCATTCCGGATTCGGTTACGAATATTCAGTCGAAAGTGTTTTATAAGTGTACCTCTCTAAAGAGCATTACGTTGCCAAATGGGCTTACTTCAATCAGCGATAGTACGTTTTATCAATGCGAAAGCCTTGAAACGGTCAACATTTCGGACACGGTGACTACTATTTCACAGCATGCTTTTTCAGACTGCAAATCCCTTCATAGCATTACGCTTCCTGCAGGGCTGACTGGGTTTGGAATATATGCGTTTAGTAATAGTGGTCTTGTTTCTGTCGAGATTCCGAATGGGGTTACAACCCTGGCGCGAGGGGTGTTTTTGGGGTGTGATAGCCTGACCTGCGCAAAGCTTCCGGTTAATCTGAATTCCCTGGATGACGCCGTATTTTATAAATGCAACTCTCTTATAGAGATCGACCTTCCGGACACTGTTACCTCTATGGGAAATACCGTTTTTAGTATGTGTCACGCTCTGACGCGGGTTCATCTTCCCGCAAATTTGGAGACCATAGGAAAAGATACCTTTTCCAGTGACGGAAGTCTGCTTTATATAGAGATTCCGGAAGGTGTGAAGACAATAGGAGACAGTGCATTTAAATCCTGTGCCGGTCTTGTCTCGGTGAGCCTGCCGAGCACTCTTCAGGAGATCGGAGAGAATGCTTTTGCGGGCTGTAATGCCCTGCAGACCGTAATCGTACCCGAGGGCGCCACTAACACTGCCATTACCATCAAAGCCAAGGCTTTTTCAGGCTGCAGCAATATGTATGCCCTGCAGCTGCCCAAAACTGTCACCTCAATCGGTGAAAATGTTGTCAGTACCGCATTGCAAAAAATCTATTACACCGGAACAAAGGAACAGTGGAAAGCTATCACAAATGCCAGCAAGGAGTCAATGGACCCCCTGCTTGTCTTGGGGCAGATTCCCGATGAGGAAATCTTTACTCCGACGTTGCCCTCGGAGGTTGCGGTGGGATCCACCGATAACTTCAACCAAAACGGTATTTTGGTAAAAAATGGTGTTTTGATTTCTTACACCGGAACGGCTACGGAGCTTACGGTTCCGGAAAAAGTGGTCTATATCGCAAGTGAAGCCTTCAAAGACAATAACACATTGGAAAAAATAGTGCTTCAAGGTAACGTTTATGGGATTGGTGCATCAGCGTTTCGGGGCTGTACTGCACTGAAGGAAGTAACACTTCCGAAGTCTTTAAAGATAATGGGGGAGCAGGCCTTTTACGGATGTGAGGCTTTGGAAAAGATCAAGCTTCCCGAAGGAATCAATAACATCAGGAATCAGTGCTTTTATAATTGTAAATCTCTTTCAGAGGTATCATTTCCCACTACTTTGTATCTGATCGGAAATGAAGCATTTTATAATTGTGCCATCACCAGGGCCGAGCTTGCAGATACGAAGCTGGTCATGTTGGATT
Source organism: Lachnospiraceae bacterium (assembly GCA_016282595.1). Lineage (GTDB taxonomy): Bacteria > Bacillota > Clostridia > Lachnospirales > Lachnospiraceae > RGIG7926. The sequence goes on along the minus strand of JAEEKV010000294.1, from coordinate 6,321 downwards.
CCAAAGCGTTTACTAGTTGCACCTATTTGGAAACATGCATTCTGCCGCAATGCTTCAGAACCATGATGACTTCTGCCTTCAGCAGCTGCCGCAAGCTTTCGGATATCACAGTGCCAAAGAAAACAAAAACAATCGGCTACGGTGCTTTTGCATACTGTACCAGTCTTTCGGAATTTGAGTTTCCGGATGATATTACGAAGGTTGCATCCAACATATTTTCGTATTCCGGATTGAAAACGCTTCGGCTTCCGGAGGGCGTTACCTCTATCGGATCTAGCGCTTTCATTAATTGTGAGATTGAAGAAATGGTTCTGCCATCCACGCTGACAGAGATCGGGGAAAATGCTTTCCGGAGCATAGATGAAATCAAAGCCCTTCTTTTGCCGGAGAGCCTAAGGGAAATAGGAGTCGAGTCATTTTATGATTGCGGAATTGAAACTATCTATATTCCTGCAGGCCTTGTAAACATCGGTGAAGACGCATTTGGTAGTGCTGATAATATCAGGAACATTTATTATGGAGGATCCAAGGCACAGTGGGATGCGCTGGGAGGCGAAGGCGTCGGTGGTGATAAGATTTTCAAAGATGCGAAGAAACGAGAGGTGCATTTCAAATGCGATCCTTCAAAACTGACAGAGCAGCTGACGGTCTATCATATTACTTATGATTTTAACGGCGGGGAAAAGGCCTGGTGGGACTATGTTTACACCTATACCATGGCAAGTCCCAGGTTTGAGATTGAAAAGCCTGCTGCAAGAGCGGGATACTTCTTTGTAGGATGGAAACTGGAAGGCTCCGATGCGGATCCTGAACGGGACTTGTGGGTTGAGACAGGCTCCACCGGAGACAGACACTATATTGCCCAGTGGACAGAGGAATTTACTATTACCTATGATTATAATGGGGGTGTGAACCCAAACAATCCTACAACCTATACGGTATTGACGGATCCTTTTTCCCTTAAGAAACCGAGCAGATATGAATATACATTTTTAGGGTGGACCGGAAGTAACGGTGATGAGCCACAGCTCGATGTGACAGTGGATACTTCCCGGAAAAAGAACCTCACCTTTGTGGCTCACTGGATTAAGTACTATAGTATCGAATATAATCTGGATGGGGGAAAAGTAGAAGGCAATCCGGAGAAGTATGCGGCTGACTTTGATGACATCACGCTGGTGAATCCCACCAAAGAAAATACCGAGTTTCTCGGCTGGCTGGGGACCGGTGTTGGGCCGGATCCGGTAAAGGATCTGGTGATCCCCCACGGCAGCAGCGGCGACAGGACCTATGTTGCCATCTGGAAGGGTGGAAGATATGATAAGGACGTTTATACCATCACCTACGATCTGGATGGCGGAACCATGGAGGGGAATCCCGACAGCTATACCAGCAGTGACCCTGCGATCACCATCAAGAGACCGAGGAAGGAAAATTATGAGTTTCTCGGCTGGTGGATTGCTAACCCTTTTGTCGAAGGAACTTTCATGGATCCGATCATACCCACAGGTTGCCGCGGAGATCTGAAATTTTATGCGGATTTTGATGAATGTGACCACGAGTATATGAGAGAAGAGCAAAAGGTGGAGCCGACCTGCACCGAGGATGGACATGAGGCCTGGCAGCACTGCGGTTGTTATAAAGTATCTACGCCTTACACGGTGATACCGGCTTTGGGACACCAATATGATGAGGGCGTGGTGACCACAAAACCTACAGCAACGCAGCCCGGTGTTAAAACCTTTACCTGTCAGCGTTGTGGCGATTCCTATACAGAATCGATCCCGCCTACGCAACAGCGTGGAAACGGCATTGACGGAACACTTGATGAGGACGGATATTTTGATGCTACCATCAGCGCCAACTCCGTCAGCGGCAACCGGATCACCACCACATCCACAGGCATCGGCGGCAGTGACTTTGGCCTGTATAAAAAGGGCAAGACCTTTTCCGTGAAGAACAATCGCTACAAGATCACCAAGACCGGGCCGAAGCCGGAGGTTGCATTCCTTTCTCTGGTAAAGGATAAAAAGAAAGCTTCCGTTCCCGCAAAGGTGAAATACAAGGGCGTCACTTACAAGGTTACATCCATCGCGCCCAAAGCCTTTATGAAGAGCAAAAAACTTCGTAAAGTCACCATCGGGAAGAATGTAAAGAAGATCGGCAAAAAGGCCTTTTTCCGGTGTCGGAGACTGAAGAGGATCGATATCAAATCCAAGGTGCTTAAGAAGGTTGGAAAGCAAGCATTTAAGGGGATCGCGAAAAAGGCAGTGATCAAGTATCCGAAAAAGAAAAAGTAATGTTCACAATTTGTTAATGGGGTCTGACCCCCGGGGGGTATTCTATGGCGAAACGAACAAAGAGCAGAGTGAAACGGTTTCTGGCAGTGATTTTGAGCGCGGCGGTTGTGATGACGGCCCTGCCTCAGGCGGCTTTGGCGAAGGTGTGGGATACGCCTACGGTGCCGGAGCTGACGGCTGTAAATTATTACAGCTCGCCGATTTCGGAAGGATCGGAGTATCATCAGTACAGCATCAAATACAGTGCCAATCTGTCTGTTCCGAGTTCCGGAACAACCCAGGAGTTTACCATCACACCTCCCGCAAACGGAGTCCTGAACGGACGGGATGTGGTCAGCATCAAAGGAACGGGTACAGCTGTTTTGGAGGCCCAGGATACCACCCGGGGAAGCGGAACCACGGTATATGATTCCAAAGGTGCCGTGATCGACATCGAAGGGGAATATCTGGATGTCTATCTGGTAAATTTCGGCCGGGAGACAACCGAAGAAGGCACAACCAAAAAGTACAAAACGCTCTACGGCATTACTGTGGCCGGAGATCACGTAAATGTTCACATCATAGACTGTAAGATCAGCAATCGCTCAGAAAGCGTGGGCAGTATCAGGGTTACGGGATATCCCAAAACCTCATATGAATACGAGCCTGCTTTGAAAAATACCATCGAAATGTACAATACCACTCTGGAGGGCGCATTTACCTTAAGCGGTTATGAGTCCATACCCGAGAATACCTTTTATAAGGCGGAAGATCTGGAAAACACCGTGAGCCTTTTTGGTTGCACGCTGCAAGGGGACGTCGCCTTGAAAGGCTATGGAAATTCCACCTTTAACGACTGTATTCTCTACGAGCTTGACGAGGATACCCGGGAGACGCAAAAAGCGCCCATCACCCTGACAGGGGATGCCGCACTTTCCCTGATCGACTCCACTGCGGATGCGATCAGTTCCGAAGGCCGCAATACCCTGTCGCTGAGAGATGCCACGATCCATGGAAACATCTCTGTCACAGGTGCCAATCAGGGCATCATCTACAGCAATTACAAGGATAAAAACGGACTTACCATGTCGCTGGCAGGGGAAAACACCATTCAGACGCCCAACCGGTCCGGTGGTCAGACACCTGATATTATGGTGGCCGAAGATTCTGTGTTTGTAATAAAGGACGATCCCACCAGACCGGATGTTGGCCGGCTGAGTATCGGATGGACCGACGGCGCTACCCGGAATGACGGTGGACACTATTACTGTGCAGCCATCGGCGGTATGCCCGCCTATGAAAATCCCCAGCCCCACGGTTATATCATCATAGAAGGCGGACAATTGGATGCCTTTGCCAACACCAACGGTGCGGTCATCGGCGGATCCGCCCAGGATCCGTTACCGGCCTATAAAACAGTGGACGGAAAGGAAGTCCTGAATGAAGAAGAGAGTACGCCGGGCTTTACCCGGGATGCCGGAAGAGTCTGGATCCGCGGTGGAGTTGTCAATGTGGAAGCAGCTGCGGGCGGAGCAGCCATCGGCGGAGCAGATCGGGGCAACGGCGGTGAGTTTACCATCACCGGTGGAACTGTCAATGCCAAAGCATCTATGGGCGCTGCAGCCATTGGCGGCGGTGCTGCGGGAGCCCAGCGGGATCCTGTCACCGGAGAAGAACTGGCTAAACGGGTTGGCGGCTCCGGCGGAAAGATCACTATCCAGGGAGGCTGCGTTGTAAACTGCTATTCGGATAATAATTTCTATGATTCCTACGGGAATGAAAAGACAAAATATTACAATGGGACTGCCGACAGTGTTTATGCAAGAGGCTATGTCATCGGTGCATCCGAGGAACAGTGTATGACCGAAAATGACAGCATTGAGATCCGGGATGTTGGCGGCGTCAGTCCCGTGGTCATTCTGCAGCAGGCGGTATCCAATGTCTACATGGATGACAAACATGAGTTGGATGCATCCTGGAACAATTTTATCAGGTGGAACAATTACAGTACTTTACTGGAAACGGAGAACGGCTCAGTATCTATTGATCCTGTTCAGATCTGGAATTCCGTCCTGATCCTGATCGGCCGTGACTGTTTGAAGAACGAAGACGGAATCCCGGTGGATGAAGAGAACAGACCGCTTAAGTCAGAGGATGGAAAACCTCTGAAGTATGACGATGGGGGCAATGTATCCGAGGCAGATGCTTATGACTATACAAAGGAGGTTCGCGATATCACCACCCGGGTGATTTCGGGATATGACGAGTATCACAAAGAGGTACCTCTGGTTCACAACAATTATAAAGTCCGGGGACAGATCCGTTTCCCGGCCTGGCCGGATACCTGGTGGAGCGATGAGCGCAATACCGAGTTTGAGCTTCCGGAGGAGTCCACCATTACCCTGATGGACGGGGCGATTATGAATGTGGGCGAAGGATTTGCCGTTTTGGGAGACGAAGAGAGGCTAAAGGTAGAAAGCGGTGCTGTCATCCAGGGCCGCGGTATGTGGCCCGGCAAACCCATGGACACCCCGGATCAGGCGCCGGATGAAAACAGCGTAAAATCCATCCTGAAATACATCAAAGAGCAGAACAAGCAATCCGGAGCGGGGGTTGAAAGCGCAAACCGCGTCATCGTTACCCACCTGGGAGTTGCAAAGAAGGAAAACGGGGATCGTTTTATCATCCCCGGAGACAGTGCGGATGAGATCAGGGCCTCGGCGGATGCAGAAGGGGCAGAGATCCTGACCATAATCAATGCCGGCTATTGCGGCTTTGAGCTGGACAATGGGGTTTGGAAGCTGCTGCAGTCCTATCCGAATACCGTGGTTTCACTGACGGAAAATGGGGCGCTCAGTGCCATTCCGGGCTCCTATATGACCATTGATAAAAAATTCAGTGTCATGCTGTCGGAAAACGACGGCAGTGTGGAACTTACCATGCAGAGTGCAAAGCTGACCTCGCCGGATTATGTGGTATTTGAAGGAGCGGCGGATTGTCTGCTGAGTACAGCCTTTACGCCGGATGATGAGTACAACGAGGATCTTGCTTTTGTGATCGACATTTCCGGCCAGGACAATTTTGCCCTCTTCAGCGTGCCGAAATTCTATAAGAGCGAGTTTTCCTTAAATACCATAGCACCGCTGAAGTCAAAGAGTGCCCTGCGCTACGGCGGAGTGCTGGCCTTCCATACTCCCATTGCGGATCTGGCGGGCATTGATATCAACCAGCTTCAGATCGATTACGGAAAAACCACGAAGCTGGGCGGGATCGAAGGAAGCGGCAGCGTTGAAGTGCCTGCATTCGGCGGATTCCCTGTGGAGGGCAGTGCCGAGATGTATCTCAACACCTTTGGCGGAGAGCAGGAAATGTCCATGGCCGTGGAACTGGAAACTCCCATTTTCGAAGGGGCTTTTGAGGCCTCCTTTAAGGAAGCCAGAGGCGTGATCCTGCCGGATACGCTCTATGCGGAACTGGCGGTTGGTGAGGGCGGAATCCCACTGGTTCCCCCTACGGTAGTTGGATATCTGCAGGGCGGCGGCCTGGGCTTTGAGGGCCTTGCCGATACCGTGAATATGAACAGCTTCGGCGCACCTCCGGTACGTCTGAAAATAGCGGCCAAAGGCAGTATCGTGGATGTGATCGATGGTTGGGCCAGAGTATCCATCGGACCCTCCGGCTTTGATCTGGAATTGAGCGATATTACCATAACGGATCTGGAATTCATCAAGGAATTCGGGCTTTCCGCTTCCTGGGATGCGGGAGAGCGGACCATAAAGGGCAGATCCTACTGGGGCATCGGCACCGATATGAACCAATATATGGTCATTGCAGTTGGACTGGATGATGACGAGCCTATTTTGTCGGCAAAAGGCAACACGGCCTACGGCGGCTTTGCAGGCTATGCCGTGGAAGGCGATACCGCATTCTTTATCTATCAGCTGCATGCATCCGGAAGTCTTCAGGGAAGCCTGAACATTCCCAAGAAACTGGTGGGACCCTTCCCCTTCAAGACCTATAAGCTGGCTGATGCCGAGGTAGG
>JAEEKV010000293.1 GCA_016282595.1 Lachnospiraceae bacterium | reverse complement strand
TGTCCCACAACGATGAGGGAAGGGTAGCAGGCATCGTTATTTACGTATTTCAGGCCTGTATTGACCATGGAGCGTGAGTCCGTAGGCAGCACGTCCAGGTTGTAGCCTGCAGAGCGGAAGGCCGCTTCAATGACGTCAAAGTGGAAAGGAGACATCTGAGGGCAAAGGATGGTATATTCCTTACGCATGGCCTCCGTAAATTCATGTCTGATGTAGGCGGTGGAGTGAACCACGCGCTCCTCTTTTTTTCTGGCCTTCACACGAAGAGCAGCCAAAAGAGAGCGGACCCTGATACGGGCAGCACCCAGGTTGTTGACCTCATCGATCTTCAGACAGGTATAGATCTTATTGCTTTCCGAAAGGATATCGTTGACCTGATCCGTGGTAACGGCATCCAAGCCACAGCCGAAGGAGTTTAGCTGGATCAGATCCAGGTTATCAACGGTGCGGACATAGCTTGCTGCAGCGTACAGGCGGGAGTGGTACATCCACTGGTCCGATACGATCAGAGGACGCTCCGGCCATCCCAGATGGGAAACGGAATCCTCTGTCAGCACAGCCACACCGTAGGAGGTGATAAGCTCCGGAATACCGTGATGGATCTCGGGATCAATATGATAAGGACGGCCTGCCAGTACAATGCCGTGACGGCCTGTTTCCTTCAGATAATCAAGAACCTCCTGGCCCTTCTTTTTCATATCCTCCCTGGCATTTTCCAGTTCATCCCAGGCTTTGTCGATAGCCAGGCGAAGCTCCTGCATGGGGATCTCGGGGAATTCCGGTGCCAGTGCTTCATAGATCACATCCTTGTCCCTGAAGGATAAGAATGGATTGTGAAGTCGCACCTTACCCTGGCCGATTTCCTCCACGTTATTTTTGATATTTTCGGAATAAGAGGTAACGATGGGGCAGTTGTAGTGGTTGCCTGCATCCTTCACCTCGTTTCTTTCATAAAACAGGGCTGGGTAAAAGATGTATTTCACACCCTGGTTGATGAGCCATTGCACATGACCGTGGGCCAGCTTGGCCGGATAGCATTCCGACTCACTGGGAATGGATTCGATACCCAGCTCATAAATCTTGTGGGTAGAAACGGGGGAGAGGATCACCCGGTATTTCAGCTGGGTAAAGAAGGTATGCCAGAAGGGATAGTTTTCATACATATTCAGCACTCTGGGGATACCTACCTCGCCGCGATCCGCTTCATCAATGGGAAGGGATACGTAGTCAAAGATCCTCTTTAATTTGTATTCAAAAAGATTGGGGATACCGGATTTGTTCTTTTCCTTGCCGATACCACGTTCGCAGCGGTTTCCGGAAATGTATTGTCTTCCGCCTGTAAACTGGTTGATGGTGAGGCGGCAGTTATTGGTACAACCCTGGCATTTTGCCATACGGGTGGTAAATTCCAGTTCCTTCAGTTTTTTGTGGGACAGCATGGTGGTTGCCGCCGTATCGGAAAGGGTGTTGGCAGCTTCTTTTTCATGGTATCTGTCCTTTGCGATAAGAGCAGCACCAAAAGCGCCCATGATACCTGCGATATCGGGGCGTACTGCTTCACATCCCGCGATGATCTCAAAGCTTCGAAGGACGGCGTCATTATAGAAGGTACCGCCCTGGACTACGATCTTTTTACCCAGGGAAGAAGCATCGGAAACCTTGATAACCTTAAAAAGTGCATTCTTGATAACGGAGTAGGCAAGTCCGGCGGAAATATCCGCTACGGAAGCGCCCTCCTTCTGGGCCTGTTTTACCTTGGAGTTCATAAATACGGTACAGCGGGTTCCCAGGTCAATGGGGTGCTCCGCAAACAGCGCCTCGGAGGCAAAATCCTGTACCTCGTAGTTTAAGGAATTGGCAAAGGTTTCGATAAAGCTGCCGCAGCCGGAAGAGCAGGCTTCGTTGAGCTGAACCGAATCTACGGTGCCGTTTTTGATCTTGATACATTTCATATCCTGACCGCCGATGTCCAGAATGCAATCCACATCCGGCGAGAAAAAGGCGGCAGCATAGTAGTGGGCAACGGTCTCCACCTCGCCCTCATCCAGTAAAAAGGCAGCCTTCATCAAAGCTTCACCGTATCCGGTGGAGCAGGAGTGGGTGATGGTTACATCCTCAGGCAGCTGGGTGTAGATGTCATCCAGAGCACTGATGGCGGTCTTTAAGGGGCTTCCGTTGTTTCCTGAATAGAAGGAGTACAACAGGGAACCGTCCTCGCCGATGAGGGCCATCTTGGTGGTGGTGGAACCTGCATCGATACCCAGGTAGGCATTTCCGTGATAGTCGGAAAGCTTGCGGGTGCGAACCATGGCTGCTTTATGTCTGGTCTGGAACAGCTCGTACTCTGTCTTGGTAGAGAATAAAGGAGCGAGCCTTTCCACCTCAAATTCGATTTTGATCTCTTCCTTCAGCTTGTCCAGCATATCGGATAAGGGAAGGGTAAGGGCCGAAGGATCTGCATTCAGAGCAGAACCGATGGCAGCAAACAAATGGGAATTCTCCGGAGAGATGATATGCTCATCATCCAGCTTCAGGGTACGGATAAAGGCAGCCTTGAGCTCGGATAAAAAGTGCAGCGGACCACCGAGGAAGGCTACATGGCCACGGATGGGCTTTCCGCAGGCAAGACCGGAGATGGTCTGGTTGACAACCGCCTGAAAAATGGAGGCAGACAGATCTTCCTTCGTGGCACCGTCATTGATCAGGGGCTGAATATCGGTTTTGGCAAACACGCCGCATCTGGCGGCGATGGTATATAAACTGCGATAGCTTTTTGCATATTCGTTCAGACCGGAAGCGTCGCTTTGCAAAAGAGCGGCCATCTGGTCGATAAAGGAGCCGGTACCGCCGGCGCAGATACCGTTCATACGCTGCTCCACGTTACCGCCTTCAAAGTAGATGATCTTGGCATCCTCACCGCCCAGCTCGATGGCTACGTCTGTTTGGGGAGCGGCTTCCTTCAGAGCCGTGGAAACGGCGATTACCTCCTGGGTGAAAGGAACCCCCAGATAGTTTGCAAGTGCTAACCCGCCGGAGCCTGTGATCATGGGAGAGATCATCAGCTTTCCGTGGGCCTGATAAGCCTCGGAAAACAGATCCCGCAGAGTCTCACGAATGTTGGCAAAATGCCTTCTGTAATCGGAAAAAATGACATTATGTTGTTCGTCCAGGATGGCAATCTTAACGGTGGTAGAACCGATATCGATCCCGACGGTATAAATCTTTGTTGTTTCTTCGTTCATAGATCTCAAACCTCTTATAATTCGGCGGTTTTCGGGCACTTTTACCCGTAATTTTCTCACCGCACAGGAAAACATTATAATATATTAGGAAACTAAATGCAAATCCTTTTCCCCCCTTTTTCGATTTGTCAAAACCACAGGGAAAGTGTTATACTGTCAAATATATGTCTGAAAGAAGGAGCAGCTTATGAACTGGCTTAGTAAACTGGAACGAAAATTCGGGAAGTACGCCATCCCGAACCTGACCTTATATCTGATCATCTGCTATGCATTCGGGTATCTGATCCGTATCGTGAATCAGGATTTTATGAATTATCTGTATCTGGATCCTTACCAGATCTTTCACGGACAGGTGTGGAGACTTCTGACCTGGATCGTGATTCCCCCTTCGGAAATTTCCATCTTTACCCTGATCATGCTGTATTTCTATTTTTCCATCGGTACCACACTGGAGCGGACCTGGGGCACATTTCGGTATAACGTTTATCTGCTTGGAGGAATGCTGCTGACCATCATCGGAGCAATCCTGTTTTATGTGGTTTGTTGTCTGCCTCCTGTGGCAGCCCAGATCGGCCTTGCGGAAAGTGGGATGGCAGCTGAGGTTTGGGCTTATGCCGCCCAGAGCTTTTCCACCTACTATGTATGCATGTCCATCATTCTGGCTTTTGCGGCTACCTTCCCGGATATGCGGGTGCTGTTCATGTTCATCATTCCCATTAAGATCAAGGTGCTGGGAATCGTGTATGCCATTATGCTGGCTTTCGACTTTTTGACGGACTTCGTTGCAATCTTTCAGGTGGATAATCCCATTGTGGGCCTTTTGAAAGCCGGACAGTGTGTGTCCATGCTGTTTTCCATGCTGGCCTTTGTGCTGTTCTTTATCACAACCCGGTCATCCTTCAGGACACCGAATCAGATCCGCAGGCAGAAACAGTTCCATCAACAGATGCATCCCAAGACCGAGACCTTGTCCAAGCATAAATGTGCTATCTGCGGCAGGACAGAGAAGCAGTTCCCGGATTTGGAGTTCCGCTTCTGTAGTAAATGCAATGGAAACTATGAGTATTGTATAGATCATCTATATACGCATAAACACGTGCAATGACAGGGGAACAATTCTTATACGGATCGCAAGCTTGCTTGCAGAGACGTGTAAGAATTAGTGACCCGCCGAAGCATGAGGAAAAAAGCAGGGCGAGCGAAGAGAGCCGTGCGATTTCCGAATGCTTCGCAGGATTGCGAGAGTGCGAAGCACGGAGCAATCCGGTGTCATTGCACAGAATGAATATAATCAGAAGTTCGCAGGATTGCGAGAGTGCGAAGCACGGAGCAATCCGGTGTCATTGCACAGAATGAATATAATCAGCAATCCGTAGGCATTGCACTTTTCATAGAGGAAGCATACATGAACCAACAACAATTTGAACAAAAACTGGAGGAGATCCTGGGGGTAGCCAGACGCAATCACAATGAGCTGACCATGGCACAGCTTCAGGAAGCCTTCGGAGAGATCGCACAGGATGAAAAGCACAGAGAGATTTTGCTGGCTTATTTTGCATCCAAAAATGTGATCATTTATACAGGAGATGAGAAAGCCGATCAGGAAAAGGCGGCAAAGGCTGTAGAGCAGGAGTTTGCTTATACCCCTGAGGATATCGAGGAATATCAGAGCCAGCTGGAAGCTCTGCCCCAACCTTCAAACGAAGATCTGCAGGCATGGATCACAGCAGCAATGGATGGAGATGTGGCGGCACAGGGAGAACTGCTGCAGGCTTATCTTCCCAAGGCAGCGGACCTGGCCCGCACCTTTGCAGGACAGGGCGTTTTTCTGGAGGATCTCATCGGAGAGGCCAACCTGGCATTAGCAGAAGCCATTCCGCAGTTTGGAAGCTATGTGGAGATTACAGCGGATCCCGCAGCCAATGAGGCAGAGGTGGAGGGTTTTTTGGGAAGCCGGATGATCGAGGCGCTGGAGCTGATGGTTCGTGAGGAAATGTCCGTAAAGCAGGAGGATCAATCCATGGCGGATCGGATCAATCTGGTGGCGGATGCGGCCAATGAGCTGTCAAAGGAACTGGGGCATAAAGTCAGCATCAGCGAACTTGTACAGAACACGGATCTTCAGGAAGAGCAGATCAGGGACGTCATAAGACTTTTGGGGAACGGAAAATCAGATCTGTCCCTGGAAATACAAGAGGATGAATAACATGGGATCACAGCAAGACGGATCAATGGATTTTAAGTATATCCTCCAGGATTTTTCCTGGTACTATATCGGACTTCGAATGACCTATAACGAATTGGTGGAGCAGGAGGATATGCCCTCCCGCCTTCGAAGCGCCATCTTTCGGTATATGGAAGGAGAGGCGGATTTTGACAACAGCCTGGCCCGGCACCTGGTAGAAGCTGATAAAAAAAGCAGATCGGCCATGATCTATCAGCAGCTGAAGGCGGAGGTTACCCTGCTTCCTGCACCGGAAAAGGGAAGGGAAAAGCAGCAGATCCTGACGGCAGAGGACTGGTTTGGGAATGATGCCTTAAGAGAGAGCACAGACCCTTCGGAGCTTTCTGAGCTTCGGTTTAAGAAGCGCAATCTCATGTTCCTTCGGATCTGATAAGCGAGAATGATACGAAAAAAGTTAGCATAGGAGAACAAAATGGATTTAGGAAAACTGACAGCATATGAGGTATTGGAGCAGCGTCCGGTTTCGGATCTGAACTCTGAGGGAGCCATCCTTCGGCATAAAAAGACAGGGGCAAGGGTTTGCCTGCTTTCCAATGATGATGAGAACAAGGTATTTTACATCGGCTTTCGGACCCCGCCTGAAGATAGTACAGGCGTGGCCCACATCAATGAGCACAGCGTTCTTTGCGGCTCCGAAAAGTATCCTGTAAAGGATCCCTTTGTGGAGCTTGCCAAGGGATCATTGAACACCTTTTTAAATGCCATGACTTATCCGGATAAGACCGTTTATCCCATAGCCAGCTGCAACGACAAGGACTTTGCCAACCTTATGGATGTTTATCTGGATGCGGTATTCCATCCCAACATCTACAAGGAGAGAAAGATCTTTGAGCAGGAAGGCTGGCATTATGAGCTGGATGAAGAGGGCAACCTGATCTATAACGGCGTGGTGTATAACGAGATGAAGGGTGCCTATTCCTCCGCTGATGATGTGCTGGAGAGGGAGATCATGAATGAGCTGTTTCCGAAAACGGCCTATGGTGTAGATTCCGGCGGAAAGCCCCAGAATATCCCGGACCTTACCTATGAGCAGTTTTTGGATTTCCACAGACGCTACTATCATCCTTCCAACAGCTATATTTACCTGTACGGAAATATGGATATGGCAGAGCGCCTTGACTATATCGACAGGGAATACCTGTCTCAGTATGAGGCATTGTTTGTGGATTCCGAAGTGAAGAAGCAGCCTCTGTTTTCCGAAACGAAAAAGATTACAAAGCAGTATCCGGTACTGGAATCCGATGAGAGAGATAATCTGTATTATTTCTCCTATAACGTACTTTCCGCAAAGATGCTGGATCCGGAGTTTTACATTGCACTGGATGTGCTGGACTATGCCCTGACCTCATCTCCG
>JAEEKV010000292.1 GCA_016282595.1 Lachnospiraceae bacterium | reverse complement strand
TGTTTGCCAGATAGCCCTTTGCCTTGTTCTTCAAAAAACGGGAACCGTACATAACCTTGGCCTTTCCCTCAAAAATGGGGGTGACCACTTTATGATATTCCCTGGGATCATACTCCATATCCGCATCCTGGATAATCACCACATCTCCGGTGGCAGCGGCAAAGCCTGTTTTCAAGGCTGCACCTTTGCCTCCGTTTTTCTCATGGTAAATAACCTTGGAAACCTGAGGAGTGATCTTTTCCTTCAGGATATCACGGGTTCCGTCTGTGGAACAGTCATCCACAACGATGATCTCCTGCTGCTCAATCCCGCTGTTTTTGACCTTTTCAATGATCGCTTCGATATTGTCTTTTTCGTTATAACAGGGGATCACCACCGATAAAACTTTGCCCACAGATACTTGTTCTTCTTTCATTTGCTATACCCCATAATACGCCTTATTTCTTCGGCACCAACACCTCTTTGCCGCCCATATAGGGACGAAGCACCTCGGGAATGGTAACGCTGCCGTCTTCCTGGAGGTGATTCTCCAAAAAGGCGATGAGCATTCTGGGCGGAGCCACTACAGTATTGTTCAGGGTATGTGCGAAATACTTCTTTCCTTCCTCATCCTTAACGCGGATCTTCAATCTTCTGGCCTGAGCGTCTCCCAGGTTGGAGCAGCTTCCCACCTCAAAGTATTTCTTCTGTCTGGGAGACCATGCTTCCACGTCGAAGGATTTTACCTTCAGATCCGCAAGGTCACCGGAGCAGCACTCCAGGGTCCTTACGGGAATGTCCATGCTGCGGAACAGATCTACGGTATTCTGCCACAGCTTATCAAACCACATGGGAGATTCCTCGGGTTTGCAAACCACGATCATTTCCTGTTTTTCAAACTGGTGGATACGATAAACGCCTCTTTCCTCGATGCCATGGGCTCCCTTTTCTTTTCTGAAGCAGGGAGAGTAACTGGTAAGCGTTTTGGGAAGCTCTGCTTCCGGTGTGATGGTATCAATGAATTTTCCGATCATGGAATGCTCGCTGGTACCGATCAAAAACAGGTCCTCGCCCTCGATCTTGTACATCATGGCATCCATCTCTGCAAAGCTCATAACTCCCGTCACGACATTGGAACGGATCATGAAAGGCGGAACGCAGTAGGTAAAGCCTCTGTCGATCATGAAATCTCTTGCATAGGAGATCACTGCGGAATGCAGTCTTGCGATATCACCCATGAGATAGTAAAAACCGTTTCCGGCAACCCGGCCTGCAGCATCCAGATCGATGCCGTCAAAACGCTCCATGATCTCGGTGTGGTAAGGGATCTCAAACTCCGGCACCACAGGCTCGCCGTACTTGGTAACCTCTACGTTTTCGCTGTCATCCTTTCCGATGGGAACGGAAGGATCGATGATATTGGGGATCACCATCATTCTCTTTAAGAGCTCTTCGTCATATTCCTTCTCCAGACCTTCCAGCTCTGTCAGGCGCTCCGCAAAAGCCGCCACCTGCTTTTTCACCTCTTCGGCTTCCTCTTTTTTTCCCTGTCCCATAAGGGCGCCGATCTGCTTGGAGATCTTATTTCTCTGGCTGCGAAGATCGTCGGCTTCCTGCTGTGCCTGGCGTTTCTTCTGATCCAGGTCGATCACCTCATCTACCATGACGAGCTTCTCATCCTGAAATTTCTTCTTGATGTTCTCCTTTACAAGCTCCGGATTTTCTCTGACAAATTTCATATCCAGCATTGCTTTATTCCTCCTGCTTATGATTATTTATGATTATTTATGATGGTTCTCTGTCATATGGTGATGGGATCCTTATTGATCTTGCGGATCCTCATAATATCCATCTTCTTCATAGCCCTCTTCATAGGTTTCGTCGTAGGGCTCATCCTCATATCTCTCATCGTAAGGCTCATCCTCGTAAGCCTCGTCATAGTCATCCTCATAGGCCTCGTCATATTCTGCTTCGGATCGCCGCTTTTTGGAGGATGCTTTTTTAACGGAAACATGAGAGATCTCGTCATCGGAAAAAGGAGCGCTGCTTCTTTTCTTCTTTTTGGAAGTTCTGGCCTTATGGGTCACCTCTACGTATTCCCCGTCTCCGTAATCCGACTCGGCTCCCAGCTCTGCAATGAGGGCTTCTGCCTCCAACAGATCCGGATCCTCAAAGGTATCCCTTACGGGGCGAGCTTTCTTTTTCCCTTCTGCCTCAGGCGGTGCTGCTTTTCCGGAAGGCTGGGAAGAGGAACGAACATCATCCTCATTGACTCTGGTGCGCATGGTAAAGTTTTGCTCCAGGGCTCTGGCCAGGGCTTCCTGCTCATCGCCGGAAAGCTCAATGGCACTGCTGCCTTCATGGATCTCCTTAATGTAGCAATAGCTTCCGTCGGAAGAGTGTACACTGTTCATGAGAAAACCGTTATTCTTTTCATCCAAAAGTGCCAGAGCAAAGGAGAGCTTTCCGCCCATCTGGTGGAAGGCATCGTATTTCACCAAACCCACCTTCTGGAAAACAGTCTCCAGTCTTTTGTAAATGTGCCGGATCTCTCTTTTATTCTGGGAGGTCTCTTTTTTCAGATAATCGATATCGTAAAAAAGGTTCTTGATCTCCTCCTCCATGCTCCGGGCACTGGAGCCTCTCATAAATGCTTCGTAACGCTTCTTCAATCCGCTGAGCTTGGTCATGGTGACTATCAGCAGAATAAAAAGCAGAAGCACAAGTCCCAAAACAATGAGAAACAACAGTCCGATATCCACGGACCCCAGTCCCATGCTTTGTAATAGATTACTCGTCATACAGACGCCGCCTTTCTTTTCCCGTTCTTGAAAAGTTAGCGATTGCTAACTATTTAGTGAATCATTCCCGTGATCCTGTCAAACTCATCATGGGAATAAAACTCGATCTCGATCTTGCCGCTTCCCTTTTCCTTGGGAATGATGCTGACCTTGGTACCCAGCTGGGTCTTCAGCTTTTCCTCCATCTTCTGATAGATGGCAAGAAGGCTCTCGTCATATTCCTTCTGTTTCTTTTCTTTCTTTTCCTTACCGATATCCTTGACGATCTTTTCAATATCACGAACGCTGAGCTTTTCATCAAAGGCACGCTCTGCAAGCTCTATCTGCTGCTTGGGATCTTCCACTGCAATGAGGCTTCTTGCATGACCTGTAGTGATCTGCTCATTGATAATCATCTGTTGTACTTCGTCCGTCAGCTTCAAAAGACGGATGGAGTTGGTTACGGCACTGCGGCTCTTGGAAACACGCTCTGCCACGTCATCCTGTTTTAAATGAAACTCCTCTAACAGTCTCTTAAAGGCCCGGGCTTCTTCAATGGGATTTAAGTCTTCTCTTTGGAGGTTTTCAATGAGGGAGATCTCCACGATCTCCTGCTCGGTAAGATCCTTTACGATGACGGGGATTTCCTTCAGTCCCGCCAGCTTGGATGCACGCCAGCGTCTCTCACCTGCAACGATCTCCAGATATTTTTTCCGGTCCTTTACGATCAGGGGCTCCAAAACGCCGAACTGCTTGATGGAATCTGCCAGCTCCTGGAGCTTGTCCTCATCAAAGACCTTTCGGGGCTGTTCCCGGTTAGGCTCTACCTTATTGATATTGACTACGGTTACCAGACCTTTTTCTTCTGCTTCCTGAAGTTTCTTTGCCGCTGCCGCAGCTTTCGTCTTGTTTTCCGGGATCAGGGAATCCAGCCCTTTACCCAATCCTCTTTTTGCTGCCATACTATACCTCTCTTTTACTCTGTCTTGATCAGTTCCATTGCCAGATTCCGATAGCTTTCCGCACCGGTGGATCTGGGTGCGTACATCGTAATGGGCAGACCGTAGGACGGTGCTTCTGCCAGACTGATGTTTCTCGGGATCACAGTATCAAAAATCTTTTCCTCCAGATTGTCCTTTACGTTCTCTACTACCTGGGCGGACAGATTGGTTCTTGCATCATACATGGTGAAAACCACACCCTCTAAGGAAAGATCCGGATTCAGTCGTTCCTTGATGAGGTTCACGGTATGGATCAACTGGCTGAGTCCCTCTAAGGCATAAAACTCACACTGAATGGGCACGATGACGGAATCCGCCGTAGTCATAGCATTGATGGTGAGCATGTTCAAAGAAGGAGGGCAGTCGATCACAACATAATCATAGTCATCACGAATATAGTCGATCTCATTGTGAAGGATAAATTCTTTTTTCTCCACTCCGATGAGCTCGATCTCTGCAGCTGCCAGATTCACATTGGAGGGCAGAACGGAAATACCCGGGAAAACGTCCTTGATAATACAGTCAAACACCGAACAGTCTCCCAGCATCAGTTCATAGATGGTGGAGTTGTCCGGCAGGTTGTTTTTATCAATCCCGAAACCACTGGTGGTATTTCCCTGGGGATCCGTATCGATCACCAGTACTTTTTTCCCCTGCTCTGCAAGGGCTGCTGCCAGATTGATGGTAGTGGTGGTCTTTCCGACCCCGCCCTTCTGGTTTGCAAGCGCAATTACTTTTCCCATATTGATACCTTTCGTTTCCTATTTATATAGTAACATATTGATGCTTATTCATCACCTGCTTCTTCCGGGGTATCCTCCGGCACTGTCTCTGCCAGGGAAACCGGATCCCAGCCGAAGTCCTGATAGGTGTCGATCTTCAGGCCGTTGGCATTGGCATACCAGCGAATGAAACCGATGCGGGCATTGATGCTTTTGGGATTCTGAGCATCGGTGCTGTCCAAAAAGGCCTGCTTTAATTCCTCGTCCCCGCCGCAGATCTTTTCCACGGATTCCATATAACCGCTGCCGTCTTCTGCCATTTCAAAGGAAGAGGTCTCATATCCGTTCTCGTTTTGTCTCAGGTAAAAAACACCGGGATAGGATCCGCCGCTTTCGCAGACAAAATTCGTTCCGTCCAGGGTGTATTCATAAACCCAGAAATCTCCATATACCTTGGTAAAATCATCCTCGGTGGTCTCAGTCTTTACAATGACGTAGGCGGGAACATTGACGCCCCCTTCATGATTCGGAGTCTGGAAACCCATTTCCTTCCAAAGCCAGAGGGTAATGGCCTCCTCAATGGAGCCGGATTCGGGGCTCTTATAAACAGGAAGCTCCACGATCTGATCCTGGACCTCTAATTCCGTATCCTCCTGGGGTGCCTCGGCAGGATCCTCTTCCTTCTGATCTAAGTCGATCTCAATTACCTCGGAGGGCTGCTCTTCCTCCTCTTTTGTATCCTCTACAGGGCCAAAGGAAGCCTCGCCGTTCACTGTCTCCGGAGCACTTTCTTCTACCGGTGCAGGCTCCTTAGCTGCCTGTTCGGCACATCCCCCAAGGGGCATTGCCATCATCAAAGATACCAGGACCAACCCCAGATATTTTTTCTTCATCATGGAAAACTCCTCATTTATCATTCTTTTGACACGGTCTATATTTTATCACACAAAAAGGGAATAGAACAGATGTCTTTTCCATATTTAACAGGAAAATGGAAAAGAACGCCTGTTTGACTAGGTTCTGTCTTAGATTTATAATGTCCTAAAGTATCCAATCCGGATAGAAAAAGAATTGATAGGACAATATTAATATGATCATTTTTGACGCAAGACGAGTAAAGGCATATGAAGCACTTCATCAGATCGGAGGCTCGGCAGGTTTAGAAAAAGACTACCTGGAAGAGCTGTGGGCAGAGCTGAGTCTGGATCAGGAGCTGTTTCAGGAATTTGTATATTATCTGGAACACCACAGTTTTTTTGATGGAGCTTCCTGCAGCGGGTACAGCTTAACGGATTTATACTTCTATTTGTTTCGCCGCTATGAGGTCAGTCATGATACCGGAAAAAACTTTGCCGACTGTGACAAAGAGGCCCTGGTTTTGGAAAGCTTTATGATGATGGCAAAAATGAAAAAAGACCCGGACCCTTATATCCGACGTTTGGAAAAGGATCCGGGAATGGATTTGTTATAAGCGTTTCCGATTTAAAAGGTATCCGGTGAAAGCACCTACGGCACCGCCGATGATATGACCGGAGTTGGAAATATCGTCCTTGACGGTAAGACCTTCCACCACCTGTTGACCGAGAAAGATGACTACTACCAGAACAAAGGTAAGAGGAATTTCCCCATCCTTAAACCCGGTAAAGGAAGCCAGCACAATGAAGGCAAAAACCACACCACTGGCACCGCAGAGAGCGGAATCCGAAAACAGGATGGTATGCAATATTCCGGTAACCACCGCAGTCAGGGCAATGATCTCGATCAAAATCTTGGGACCGTATTTTTCTTCCAACATGGGACCCAGCAAAAGAAGGTAGGTGGCATTTCCGATAAAATGGGACCAGCCGCCGTGTCCGAAGATGTGGGTAAAAAGCCGGATGTAGGTCATGGGATTTTTCGGACTGGAGCGATAGGTCATAAACAAAAGCTCCGTCAGATGTCCCCCTGTCAAAAAGCCGAGCAGGGTTGCTACAAAACAAAGAAAAACAAACCCAAGCACAACCGGGGAATTAAAGGTTATACAAAATCTCTTCTTTTTCATATCCATCTCCGATTCGTTAATATGCCTATAGTATAGCACGTTTTATCACCGCTTGACAGAAAAATAAAAAGCCCCGGCAAAGCCGGGGCTGACAGACTGTAGACAAAGTGGGTGTGGCTAATCATAGCACACCCACTTTTCTCGCTTTTTTATCAAATATCACTCATGCAACCATAAAACAGTAAGAAAAAGGCGTATATGATGGGCCTATCAGCCCCTTTCT
>JAEEKV010000291.1 GCA_016282595.1 Lachnospiraceae bacterium | reverse complement strand
TGCGACCGGTATTGTGATGGTTTATAATTTTATCACCCGTAAGATCTTTCTGGAAAAGAAGGATCCGGACAATGCAAAGGAAGGGGAAGGCGTATGACAAAGGAGAAGATCCTGTTATTTATTCCGGCTTACAACTGCGAGAAGCAGATCGTCAGAGTGCTGGCTCAGCTGGATGAGGAGGTACTGCCCTATTTTGAGGAGATCCTGGTGGTGAACAACCGAAGCACGGATCAGACAGAGCACGCAGTTTTGGAGTATCTGTCAGAGCATCCCTGCGATAAGATCTCTCTGGTGAGAAATGATGAAAACTACGGTTTGGGTGGCTCTCAGAAGATGGCCTTTCAGTATGCCATCGATCACGGCTTTACCCATGTTTGTATGCTTCATGGCGATGACCAGGGCAATATTCACGATTTTCTGCCCATGCTGAAAAAAGGCATTCATACCAAACATGACTGTGTCCTGGGTGCAAGGTTTATGCGGGGATCCCGCCTGCAGGGGTATTCCACCTTCAGAACCTTCGGCAATGTGGTTTATAACTTCATTTTTGCCTTTGTAACAAAGCGCAGGATCTTTGATCTGGGAAGCGGCCTGAACCTGTATTCCGTAAGAATGCTGCGGGACGGCTTTTATAAGAAGTTCCCGGATAATCTGATGTTCAACTACGTGATGATCCTGGCTTCCCATTACTATGACCATGATATCATCTTTTATCCCGTTTCCTGGAGAGAGGATGATCAGGTTTCCAATGTAAAGATGACCTCCCAGGCCATTAAGGTGCTGAAGATGGCCTTTGCATACTTCATGGATCACGAGACCATCCACCAGGAGTACAGAGATGTGGAAAGAGAAGCCTATACCTGCAAGAAGGTAGAGGAAGAGGATGAGATAGTCTGATGGACGATAAAGTAGTTTGCTTGATTTTGATGCTCGCAGGCTTCGTGCTGGTGCATCTGTTCAAAATGATGAGGCTTTACCTTGTTTTAATGGAGCATAGGCTTCCCTTCGGGAAGTTTGTGCTGCTTTATTTGCGTACCACGCTTGTCAATCTTCTGATCCCCTTTAAGCTGGGTGAGTTTTACAGGATTGAAGAGGTTTTCAGATTGACGGGCATCTGGCAGGTAGGCGTTTTAAGCGTGGTAGTGGATCGCTTTTTTGACATCCTGGCCCTGTTTTTCTGCCTTCTGTTTGTCTGGATCATGGGGGGCGTATCCGCAGCGGTACTCCCTGTTTTCGGATGCATGATCCTGGTAGGCGGTCTTCTTTATCTGTCTGTTCCGGGTAGTTTTTCCTATCTGAATCGATATCTGATCCAAAGGCGTGCTTCCAGGCGCTCCATGGCTGCGCTGCGGGGGCTGGACGTGGTAAAGGCCTGGTATGATTTTACGGCGAACCTGATCCGGGGACGTGCCGTGATGATCACCCTTACCTCGGCTTTTGGCTGGGCCTTTGAGATTTTGACATTAACGATGCTGGCACGGTATTTCGGCCTGCCATACCGTTTTGAGGATTTCGGACGATATGTGGATGCCATCTTCCAGGCGGGAAGCAGTATGCAGATTCAGGAGATCTATACCAGGTACTCCCTTATGGCTATGGCGGGGGCAACCATCCTGGGATATGTTTGGAAGCTTATAAAAAGCTTGTTTGCAAAGCAGTAGAGAAAGGCAGTGGAACCTATGAAAAAAGTAATCGTGATCTATGACGACAGAAGGATGCCGGGACGAAAGATCAGGACCATCACCGGAGAGAAGAGCTTTGGTGAAACCATCGTAAAAAGAGTCCCCTTATCCCAGCGGATCTGTGAGGCTTCCATGGCAATAAAAAACGTTCAGAATTTTATTACGCTATCTGAAAAAGATGATTTCGATAAATTAAAACGTGAATTAACAAATCTGGAATATAATGAAAAATGCGGATTTGTTTATCTATATTCCAACTTTGGTATGGGGGATCAGGGAGAGTTTTCCGCACTGCTGCAAAAGGCCTCTTATGTGGAAGAGATCTATACAGCCCTTTGCGACGGAGAGCCTGCAGCCATTCTTTTACCGGATGAAAAGAGTCTTTTTGAGAATGAAGAAAGACTTTTCAAACGTCAGTTTTCGGAAAATGAGATCGCCCAGAAGGCCTTTACGGATCTGTCCAAACAGAGTCGTTTTCTGGCCTATATCACAGGAGGATTTGACGCCAGATTTTTCAACGCCTTAGAGGGAGATGCCTACACGGTTACCAAAAAGTCTTCCAAGAAAGAAAAGATCAAGGCGGAATACCGGTTTTACGAGTTGCTTCCCGATGACATGAAAAAGTGGTTTGTCATGCCCTATGACTACCGGGAGGAAAAGGACGGCGCCTCCTATACCATGGAACGGATCCACACCACGGACATCGCCATCCGGTTTGTTCACGGCGCGGTTTCCACTGAGGAGCTTCGGGATATCCTTGAGACCCTGTTTTACTTCTTGAAGACCAGGGCGAAGGAAAAGGTAGGAGAAGAGAAGGCAACTAAGGCCGCCAAGGCATCCTATGAGGAAAAGGTGCTCTCCAGAATGGAGGAGCTGAAAACCAATAAGGCCTATGCCCGGTTTGATTCCATGATCGCCATGGGAACGAAGTTTTCCGGCATTGATGCAGTGGTAAAGGAGTATCTTGCCCAGTATAAGGAAAAGAGAAAGAAAGCCTACAGCATGTCCGGCCACAGCGTTGCAAAGGACGAGCTGGCCATCAGCCACGGAGATCTTTGCTTTTCCAACATCCTCTACAGCAGGGAGGCAGGGCTGTTAAAGCTGATTGATCCCAAGGGGGCGCTGACGAAGGATGAGCTGTATATGGATCCCTATTACGATATTGCAAAGCTGTCCCACAGCATCTGCGGCGGGTACGACTACTTTAACAGCGGACTGTATCAGGTAAGCCTGGATCGGGACCTGAAGTGGGATCTTGTACTGGACGCAGACCTTGACCCGTACCGGGAGGTGTTCTATGAGTTCCTGGAGCGGGAAGGCTATGATAAGGACTATGTGCGGATCTGCGAGGCTGGGCTGTTTTTATCCATGCTGCCCTATCACATGGACCAGCCGGGAAAGGTATTCGGATTTTTGCTGAACGCCATCCGGATCTTAGAGCAGACGGCATAAGAAATAGATACAAAGGAGAGTTTTTTCAGTGAAGGAGTTTGAAGATCTGACATTTTGTTTTGACATTGACGGGACCCTGTGCCCCATTAAGAAGAAAGAAGAGAGCTATCAGGAGCTGGTGCCTTATCCCGAGATGGTGGAAAAGATCAGAGAGTACAAGGAAAAAGGTGCCAAGATCGTATTGTTTACCTCGAGAAATATGAACAGCTACGGCGGCAACATCGGCCTTATCAATGCCAATACCGCCAAGATCCTGTTATCCTGGCTGGAGCAGTGGGAGATCCCCTATGATGAGATCATTTACGGAAAGCCCTGGCCCGGTCATAAAGGATTCTATGTAGATGACAGAACGGTGCGTCCGGACGAGTTTTTGAACCTGACCGTAGATCAGATGGATGCCCTTTGTAAAAACAGCAGATGTACATCCGGCGAAAGGAAGTAAATGGATAAAAAAGGGATGCAGACGTTGGGTTTGGTGCTAAGTGCGCTGTGCTTTGTTCTGGCAGCGTGGCTGTTTCTTGCCTATGGACAGGAACAGGGCCTTTCGGCACAAACCGCCTCTGAAAAGAAACTGAAATCCATGACGGAAAAAATGACAGAGCTTTCTGATGAGGAGCCTCTGTCTTTTTCGTTATGCCTGGGGGATACGCCCCTGCCCTGTGACCGGGGAAAGCATATCGTCTATCTTCCCGTTTCCCCGGATAATGAGCTTTGGGAAAACGGCAGGCTGGAGGCAACAGAAGGCGTAAAGGCTATCTTTGAAAAGGGCTTCGGAAAAGCGGATAAGCTGTCCCTGGTGGCAAACAATGAAGGCATTCCCTTTTTGGCGGTAACAGGGCAAGGCTATCAAAGATGGACCCTGCTTCCGGTGGGGCTTCCGATCCTGGATCTGGGGGCTACGGAGGGCCTTATGGATGGCAATAAGCCTCTTTACTCGCTGCGACTGTATGAGCCTGCAGCAGAGGGGGTAAAGCTGACGGAGAGCCTCACCAGCGCAGATCTTCGGGGAAATACCTCTTTAACCTATGAGAAAAAGAGCTTAAGACTCCGGCTTCGGAAGGAAAAGGACGGCAGCATCAAAAAAGACAAAAAGAAGCTTTTGGGGATGCGAAAGGATGATGACTGGATCCTCAATAGTCTTTACGCGGATCCCTCCCGGCTTCGGGACAAGCTTTGTATGGAGCTGTGGCAGGAGACGGGAGCAAAGAAAAGCTCCTTTGGGGCAGACCTTGGGGTCAGCGGTGAGTATGTGGAAGTGATCATCAACGAAGGCTATACAGGGCTGTATTTATTAAGCTATCCCATAGACCGGAAGCTTTTGAATATGGAGAAGGTTTCCGCTCAGCTGTCCCGGGGAGAGGATCTGGTGGAACGGATCTATAAGAAAAAATACACGGCGCCCCTTACGGCGGAAAGCTTTACGGGAGATCTGCCCGATCCGGGGATGCCGGATTATAGGGGCGGATACTATTTAAAGGGGGATACCGTCCTGCAAAACGAAGAGGAGTGGGAGAGTTTAAGATGCCTTGCACAGGAGCTGCAAAAGGCCTCGGAGGGACAGGAAAACGACCTGCTATCCCTTTGCGATCAGGAGAATGTGCTGGAAAACTGGCTCTTTTACCAGGCCATCGGAGGCTTTGACAACGAAAACAAAAACCACTACTTTGTGACAAGAAGACAGAACGGTATGCTGAAGGGTTATTTTATTCCCTGGGATATGAACATCTCCTTTGGATGCGTCTATGAGGAAAATCCCTTTTACTGCGCAGAGTCCATGGAACCCGTAGAACAGTTGGTGGCCTTTGAACCGGGACAGACCCTTTATGATAAGGATCTGGGAAAAAGCAGGCAGGAGCTTGCTTCTATCTGGGGAAAATGGAGGGCTGGCTGCTTTGCAACAGACCGGGTGATGGAGCGTATCGACGGACTGGAAGAGCTGCTGCAAAAGTCCGGTGCCCTGGCAAGGGAAAAAGAGCGATGGCCCTCGGGGAACAGCTCTTCGAACCTTTCCCATATGAAGCAGTTTACCGAAAAAAGACTTGCATTTGTAGATGGACTGATGGCGGAGGATGAATGAAATCCTCCGCCTTTTCTGCGCAATGAGCACTCGCCGGACCTGCAGCCTCCTGCTGAGCTCAGACAATGTAGTGCCTGCAGACGGGCATCCGAAACCTGCTGCAGGGGGATCGCGGTCCGGTGATTGCTCTCAGAATCATTTGCATTATATTATGCGTATATGTTGTTTTTTTCTGGCACTTAGCCACATTATGTGGTATGATAACAGGTAGGGTCGAAGAAATGAGGACCGATATGACAGAAGATAAAATGCAGCCCGGCTGGCGCCATGAGGAAAAGTACAGAATTGATGCAAGGGATGTGGCCCTGATACAGCAGCGGATGACGCAGCTTTTGCAGGCAGATGCCCACGCTACCAGGTCCGGATGCTATGAGATCCGGAGCGTCTATTTTGACGATCTGTATGATAGCTGCTACAAGAAAAACGAGGCAGGGACGGATCCCCGGGCCAAGTTCCGGATCCGCTGCTACAATGGCAGTACGCAGCGGATTGCTTTGGAGAAGAAAAGCAAGAAGAGTCTGATGACACAGAAGGAGAGCTGCCTTTTGACCTATGAGCAGGCAAAGCAGCTGATCGAAGGGGATATGCTTTCGGAAAGCCCGGAGGACCTTTCTAAGGCGCCCAAGGTGTTGCAGGAGTTTTATCTGCTACAGAAAACCCGGCTTTTTCGGCCTAAGGTCATGGTGGTATATCAGAGGATGCCTTTTGTGATGACTACGGGGAATGTACGCATCACCTTGGATATGGGCATTGAGGCCGGATGGCGGCCGGAGCAGCTGTTTGATCCTCATCCCTTTTTAAAGCCCATCATGGAAGCGGGGCAGCACCTTTTGGAAGTGAAGTACGACGCACTTTTGCCCCATCAGATCAAGCAGAGTCTGGAGCTGGGACATTTACAAAGAGAGACCTTTTCCAAGTATTATCTTTGCAGAAGAGAGGAAAAAAAGATTAATGAATACCTTTGGTGATGTATTCAAAAAGTCCTTCCTGGAAGGCTTTTCGGGAAGTGATATTACCACGGCGACCATCCTGGTGACCCTTGGGGTAACGGCGGTGCTGGCCCTGTATATCTTCGGGGTGTATTTTGCATCCGCCAGAAAGGGCTTTTATTCCAAGTCCTTTAACGTATCCCTGGCCCTCATTGCCGTGATCACAGCCGGAATTCTGCTGGCTATGCAGTCAAACCTTGTGATCTCCCTGGGTATGGTGGGCGCCCTTTCCATTGTGCGTTTCAGGACAGCCATCAAAGACCCCATGGATCTCATGTTTTTATTCTGGTCCATCAGTGTGGGGATCATTTGCGGGGCGCAGATGTATAAGATCGCCATTCTTATGTCTCTTTTGATCACGGTAGGCCTGTTTTTACTGCAGCTGACCCCCGTGGCAAGTGCGGGCCTGATTTTGGTAGTAAATGCTTCTTCTGCAGATACGGAGGATGAGATCATAAAGTTTACGAAATCCCTTGTGAAAGCCCCCAAGGTTCGTTCCCGGAATCTTTCCCCCAGGGGACTTGAGATGATCCTGGAGATCAAAGGAGGCAAAGAGAAGGAACTGCTTTCCGGTCTTTCGAAGCTGGAGGGCGTTGAGAATGTAGCTATTATGCAGCACGATGGAGAAATTTCCGTTTAACGATTAAAGGAGACAGATCGATGAAGCTTACTGTTTTGATCACCATGGCAGGCCTTGGCAGCAGATTCCGCAAGGCCGGATACAACGTTCCCAAGTACCAGATCCCTGCAAAGGGCAAGACTCTTTTCGAGTGGTCCATGGAGAGCCTGGAGGGCTTCCACACGCCGGAGAACGATTATATCTTTGTGGTTCGCAAGGAGGACGATACCGAGGGCTTTATCCGGGAAAAATGCAGCGATATGGGCATTGAGAATGTAAAGGTCATCGAGCTGGAGGCGCCTACGGACGGACAGGCCACCACGGCCATGCTGGCAAAGGATCTCTGGGATCCTGCAAGCGCCCTTATGATCTATAATATCGATACCTATGTGGAAGCTGGTGAGATGAACAGCTCCCAGATCGCCGGAGACGGCTTTCTTCCCTGTTTTCATGCACCTGGAGATCACTGGAGCTTTGCGAAGCTGGATGAGAACGGAAAAGTGACTGAGGTGCGGGAAAAGAAGCGAATCTCCGATAACTGCACCCTGGGTGCTTACTATTTCTCCAGCTGTGATTTGTACCAAAAGCTTTATGAGGAGTACTACAGCAGCGACGAGAAACTGGAGAACGGCGAGAAATATGTAGCGCCACTGTATAACCATCTGATCCAGAAGGGCGGCGATGTCCGGATCTCCATTGTAGATGCGGATAAGGTCCATGTTTTGGGAACGCCGGAGGAGCTGAACGTATTCCTGGCACAGTAGGAAAGGGACGCAAAGGTGGAGAAGCAGATCAAAAACGTGAAAGGAAAAGCAAGCAAAGCGGCTGTTATCTGTGCGCTGATCCATTATCTGGTCGGCTTTTTTACGGACCGCTTGATCTTTCAATACGTGGTTTTTGACTTCTCAGAC
>JAEEKV010000290.1 GCA_016282595.1 Lachnospiraceae bacterium | reverse complement strand
TTTCCGATATCAAGATCCTTTGCCGATACATCCGCCAAAGAAAAACTCTTGTCTTTGGCATCATAGCGATATACGTGATCGGAAATCTGTTCCTGCAATGATACCTGCGTGGCATTTACTTCCCTGACCATCTGCGCCAGTTCCTGTACACCTACGGCATCTGCGGGAACGGCCAGCGTCTCATGCACTGAAGAAGGGATCACCATAAGATCCGATCCCAGCTTTTCGGAAAGCTTTTCCAGACAGTCCGAATACAGGATGCAAGCCGCGCCGTTACACTTCTGTTTGTTGGTAATCACATAAAGCTGCGGTCCTTCTGCAATGCCCGGCAGACCAACGGGACATCCCATCTCTGCCAGAACGCTTCCAATATCCTGCACCTCAACCGGCATAAGCTCCCGGCTGTTTTTCATGGCACATTCATACAGCTCTTCTTCGCTAAGGCCCCATCTTTCCATGTGCTCATGCTTGACGGTCACTGTTCCGATGCTCTCTCCTTCATCTCCGAGATATACCTTGTAGATCACAGCAAGATCCTCCTTGATCCTGTGGGGCGAGGTTTTAAGCATCTCCGTGTTCCTTTCTGCATTTACTACCGCTACTACCACATGGCTTTTGATAAATTCCACATCCGTAAACTTATCAACGATGCCGGTAAGTACCTCTCCCGGATCCATATGCTGCAGGTGCACCCTGGCGATCCTTTCACATGCAAGATCCGGATCCATACCATGGCGGTACTCTTCAAAGTAGTTATCCAGGTAAATGTTCGGACAGATCGTGCAGCCTTCCGTTCTGACGGAAAGCCCCATCAGCTGTGTGCCGTTGTTTTTCTGCATCGGGCTGACGGAAACTTCCGCATCCGAAAACTCTGTAGGGAGATACCCTTTGATGTGATCTTTTACATAATCACAAAACTCGTTAAACTCCATCATTGCCTTTTCTCTCCTTTCCGCTGTTTTTCTCCTTTTCCTTATCGGGGCGCTTTCGCATCCTTTCTCCGTATGCCATAAGGCGCCTTCTTCTGGAAAAGTCCCTTTCGGGCTGCATTACCGTGTTTCCTTTTACATAGTCCATAATGTTCCTCCTTGTGTTTTGTTTCAGGGTCGCCCCTTCATATGTTTAGTAGGTGATGATTTGCGATATCGGGAAAAACAAAATCATCTGTGATGACTTTTTCTTCTCGTATCTTCCGAAGGCTTGGTAGCCGCAGACAGATCCTTATCTTTTTCCGCCATCTGGGAAAGTACATCCTCAATGGCCATGGAAAGGCTGTCTGCCGTTTCTTTGATGATCCCAAGGTTTTCCTTAAGATCTGATGCATCTTTGTCCTTGCTCCATCCGGAAATGTATCCGAAGGAATAATCCGATGAATCGATCCCCAGCATCTGACATACCCAGAACGCTACCGATTCGGCCTGAAGCTCCTTGGTCCTGCGGTCCCACTTATCTTCTTTGCCTCCGTGACCTAAGGATGCATGGCCGATCTCGTGTATCATGGTTTTGATCATCTGCATCTGGGGCAGACTCTCTTCAATCACGATCTTTTTTTCAGACGGGGAATAATACCCGTTGGCTCCCCCGGTGATCTTTTCAAAAACAACCGGCACCGGACTTACCGTAAGAAGCGCTTCTTTTAAACAGTCAAATGATTCAAGGCTGCCTGTCAGCGTCTCTGTAAGGCTCGGAACAGGCTCTCCGCTTGTCTGGCTGATGTCATAGACATAGCAGGGCTTAAAGCTTCTGTATTCCTTTGTGACAAGATCTGTCATGGGGTTGCCGTCCTCGTCCCGGATCAGGTGGTTGTTCTCATCAAAAAGTTCTTCCTCCACCTGGCACTTTCCCCGGACTGGAGCAATGATCATGATGCCGTGTTCCCCTTTGTTGACATTCCTTTTAAAGTCTGTCTGCCATTTGTGATACCCGCAGACAAGGGACGCCTGCGGATACTGGCTTGCTATCAATATGCAGTTGTTTACGCTGTAGCTCGGGAATTTGGACATGGCCCTGATGTAATCTTTGTATTTCTCGGAGGTGTAAATCTGCTTTACGCCTTCTTCGAGTTTTTCCTGAATCTGGCTCATCCGCTCTTCCCGTGTTTTCCGCTCTCTCATTTAAGTTACTTCCTGTTTTTCTGAAGCTTCTTTGTGCTTGTCGGCGATGTCATCGATCAGCCAGTACAAACGCATATCCATGTCCGAAGTCATTTCCAGGTTGTACTCAAGTTTTGCAAGATGATATTCCCTGTCTTCCTTATTCCGGCAATGTGACATTCGATAAAGCATCACCATCGCATCAACTTCGAGATAATCAACGGTGTGTTTCTTGATCGTCTCAATCAGTGAAAGCTCCTCATCGGAAAACTTGATCCCCTCCTCTTTGGCCTCTTCCATTCTTTTTTCATACATGTACTTCATGCGCTTACCTCCTTTTTGCTTTAGTGGTTTTGACTACTGCCTTCATATGAGTAGTAGGTGATGATTTGCGGTATCGGGAAAAAGATTTGGAAATGAAATAACTTTTTTTCAGGCACGAAAAAAGGACCCTGCTTAAATCAGGATCCTCTTTTGAAAGATTTATAATTCGGTTTTGATGATGGGGGTACCATTCCTACCCCATCCCCTTTCCAGCTCCCAGGGGAATGGATGATCACTCTTTTTTCTATCACTACCTCTGCCTGCAGCCATAAATTCACACCAAAAGTCAATGTATCCGAAGGCATTGATTTGGTTAAGAAATATGGTACAATTGGGAAGAATTTATCTTCCAGGATATCTTGCTAAGGGAATAATATGAGAACAATATATAAATCAGAAAAAGGAAAAGAAGAAATACTGAAGCTATACGACAGTCAGCTTTCAAGGCTTACAACACCATGGAAAGATATC